>CAZNFR010000097.1:0-11544 GCA_964572225.1 uncultured Bacteroidaceae bacterium | reverse complement strand
ATGGCAGAGATCCCAATTGGGGAAGAATTATCAGTGCTGCCGGGAATGCAGGCCTTCCATTCAAATATGAGGTGACAGATCTTTACCTGGGATCAGAACAGGAGTTGGTCAAAGTTCTTGAAAAGGGAATACCACAGCAATTTGACCGTAATTACATGAAAAAGTTATTACGCGAATCCCATCTGCATATCAAACTTGATCTTAAGGATGGCAATGCAGCATCAAAAGGCTGGGGGACCGATCTGACGACCGATTATGTTATGTTTAATTCAGTTTACACAACCTGAATTGACTCCCTATAATCCTCAGTTAAACGCCCTTGCGGGATCTCTCAATAAACCTTGAATCCGAATAATCATTGATGACGGTATGCCCATCCAAAGGCAATATTTTTTGATGTATTGCATCAATAATCCATTCAGGCTGAGGGAAAAAGAAATCTTCAAGTTCATGAGCAGGGGTGATCCAGTTTCTGGATCCCACCACCACAGGGGGTGCATCCAGGTAGTCGAATGTAAGTTCACCTATACTTTCTGCAAGATCCTTGAGGAATGACCCCCGGCTTGTAGCATCGCCGGTTACCAAAATCCGACCGGTCTTTTTAACCGATTCGATAACCGGCTCAAAATTAAAGGGAACCAGCGATCGTGCATCAATGATCTCGGCATTCACGGAATACTTTTCTTTAAGTATGTCGGCAGCTTCGATTGCTCTGTACAGGGTTGCACCAACAGTGAGAATGGTAATATCAGATCCTTCTCTTTTTATATCGGGTTCGCCAAGCGGGATTTCATAATACCCTTCAGGAACTCCTTCTTTATGAAACAGCTCGCCAATATCGTAAATTCTCTGACTTTCAAAGAAAATTACAGGATCGGTCCCTTGCAATGCGGCATTCATTAATCCCTTTGCATCATAAGGAGTAGCAGGAAATACTACTTTCAGACCCGGGATATGAGCCACAAGAGAGGTCCAGTCCTGTGAGTGTTGTGCACCATATTTTGATCCTACGGAAACCCTTATAATCACGGGCATTTTTATGATATTTCCGCTCATAGACTGCCACTTGGGGAGTTGATTGAAGACTTCATCGCCCGAACGTCCAAGAAAATCACAATACATAATTTCTGCAATTACTCTCCCTCCACACATACCGTATCCGATAGCGGTACCTACGATTGCACCCTCAGAAATCGGAGAATTAAAGAGTCGATTATACGGAAGAGCCTCAGTTAAGCCACGATACACGGCAAAGGCACCACCCCAATCCCGGTTCTCCTCACCATAAGCCACCAGGGTGGGATCTTTGTAGAAACGGTCAATGATGGCTTCAAAGATTCCGTCTCTTAATTGATAAGTCTTGATTTTGGAATAAGGCTTTCCGTCCTCATCCAGTCCGAATCTTTCTTTGTTTGCGATCTGTTTTACCCTTGGGTTTTCCTCAAGTGGGATCAGTGTTTCCGGATTCCTGTCTTCCATTTTATCCACAGATCCATTGGAAAACATCATATCTCCTATTACTTCCGGATTTGCAACCGGGTTCATTCGGGGTGAAACCGAGTCATCGGTAGATAATTTGAAGGCCTTAAGAATAAGACTGTTAACACTATCCTTTATCTCGTTTAGCTGATCTTCAGTGAGGATATTTTCTTTTAACAAATCTGCTGCAAAGGAAGAAAGAGAATCAACCTTTTGCCAGGCTTCCACCTCTTCCTTTGTGCGGTAGGATGAAGCATCCGAAGGGGAGTGGCCTGAAAAACGGTAGGTCAGAGTGTCAAGCAGAACAGGTCCCTTCTTTTCTTCAAGTATTTTCATTTTCCTTTTGTATGCATCAATAACGGCAAGAGGATTGTACCCGTCAATTCTTTCCGCATGCATCATCTCCTCATTAACACCTGCGCCCACCCGGGCAAGGACATCATATCCCATGGTTTCCCCCTGGGTTTGCCCACCCATGCCATACAGGTTGTTCATAAAGTTGAAAATGATAGGAAGTCCGCCTTTGTACTCCCCTTCCCAAAGCTTCTTAAACTGGTCCATGGTAGCGAAGGTTATACCTTCCCAAACAGGTCCGCAGCCCATAGAAGCATCACCGATATTGGCTACAATGATGCCGGGTTTACGATTAACCTTTTTATAAAGTGCGGCACCTACGGCAATATCTCCCGAACCTCCCACGATGGCATTGTTGGGATAAACTCCAAAGGGTGTGAAAAAGGCATGCATGGAGCCGCCCAGACCTTTATTAAATCCGGTTTCTCTTGCAAATATTTCGGCAAGGGTACCATAAAGTAAAAAATCTATTCCCAGTTCGAAAACAGAACCTTTTGAATCTTTCTCAATAACCCTGAGAGTCTGGCCATCAAAATGGTTTTCCATAATGGCGGTGAGACTATTTTCGTCAAGCTTTCTAATGGCGGACAGACCTTTAGCCATAATTTCACCATGAGATCTATGGGAGCCAAAAATGAAGTCATTGACATCGAGATTGTAAGCCATCCCAACTGCAGCGGCTTCCTGACCAATTGAAAGGTGAGCCGGACCCGGATGGTTGTATTTGATGCCCTGATACTCTCCTGCTGTTTTTATCAGGTTGAGCATAGTCTCAAATTCACGAATTATGAGCATATCCGTATAAATTCCCCGCAGATCATCGGCAGAAAAATTTTTCAATTCTTCTTTTAAGGTCTTACTGTAGGCATTCACTGGAATTGTCCCAAACTTGAGCTCTGATTTCTTCCTGGCCACTGCCGGATCGATAAATTGTGATTTAGGCATATTATAATTTTTTGATATGTTAAATACGAATGCTTGGCTTGTCCTCTGAAAAGTCTCTCTTCGTCAATTAGTTAAAAAGGTCATTTTCAAAGTTTTCAATAACATCCTTGATGGTTTTCAGAAAACGTGAGGCAGAAGCTCCATCAATTAATCTGTGATCATACGTAAGGGATAATCCGATTACTGGAACAAAGCCAATCGTTCCTTCACCGAGATCCCTGGGCTGGTATTGAATGGTATTCACTCCCAGGATTCCTCCCTGCGGTAGATTGAGAACAGGAGTAAATAATTCAATCCCGTAGTATCCAAGGTTGGAAACCGTGAAGGATCCCTGCTCGCTGGCGAGCAATTCCGGATCAATTTTTCCCGCTTTGCATTGATTGACAAGCTCTTTAAGCCTTACAGACAGACCTTCGAGGCTAAAATCATCAGCATTCTTTAAAACGGGAACCATTAATCCGCGATCCGTATCTACGGCAATTCCAAGGTGGACTTTTTTAAATTTACGTATCGTATCCCCGAGGAAATGTGCATTAATCTCAGGTTCTTTTTTCAATGCCCTGACTACCGAATAGCATACAATATCATTCAGGGTAATATTGGAAAGGGAGCCCTCGTCGGCAGCCTGTTTAATTTTTTTCCGGATCTTCAGAATTTTCCTTGCATCTGCAGAGAGATGATGCGTCAATTGAGCCGAGTTTTGGAGGGAAGCTTCCATGTTCCTGGCAATGATCTTTCTGATATTGCTTGCCTGAACCACTTCAAAGTCATCACCTGAGACAGGAGAATCAGGTCTGACTCTCTCCTCCGGCCTTTCGGGTCTGGTATATCCGGGAGTTGGAGATTGTGCTTTGGATTTTTCAACATCTCTCACAATAATCCTTCCGTTGGGCCCGCTGCCCTTTAAACTGGCAATATCGATATTCTTATCCCTTGCGAGAGCTTTTGCCCTGGGAGAAATTCTAACCCTTTCGTCTTCGGTCTGCTCCTCTTTTACCACTGGTTTTTCAGGCTCCCCGCTTTTGTCCGAATTTCCTAAATCGGCGATCGACTCTCCCTCCTGTCCAATCATCGCAACATTCTCCAAAACCGGAACTTCATCTCCCTCATTGAAAAAGATCTCAAGCAGGATTCCTGACACGGGTGACTCCTCTTCAAATGCCGCTTTGTCGGTTTCGTAAGCGAAAAGCAGGTCACCTTTTTCTACTTTGTCCCCTTTGTTCTTATACCATTGGGTAATGATACAAGTCTCAACAGACTGCCCTTGTTTGGGCATTGATATTACTTCAGCCATAGTTGTATAAATAGGGTTTCTAAGATAACTTGTTATTATAAGTAGTTTTGTTTACTATGCATTAAGCTTATGTTAAATCAAACTTTAAGCAATTTTCTGATAAAAATATAATTAATAACTTGTATTTACAAGTAGATCATATTATTTTTAACGTATCTTTAGTGACAGGAGTTTCATTCCGGTCTAAGGCCTTTAATTTTATAAAACATGGCTTTGCGTCAAAACATCCCTCAATACAAGAGGTTGTATGAACTCTTAAGAAAGCAGATTGTGGATGGACTTTTTCAGGAAGGGGATATGCTTCCTTCAGAAAATGACCTCTGCAAGGTTCATAATCTTACCCGGCCAACGGTCAGGCATGCTCTGGATGCGCTCTTAAATGAAGGATTTATTAGCAAGCATCAGGGCAAGGGCAGTATTGTGCACAAATTGCCCAAGGGGGTAGGGATATTGTCGATTTCGGGAACGACTTCTGCCCTGGGGAGTAAAAACCTGCGTTCGGAAATTTTGGTAAAACCTTTTCTGAAGAACTGGGATGATGACTTTATGTTTCCCTTGACTTCGATTGAGCGGGCCTCCGGATGTTTGTACCTCGAGCGAATACGCTACTTTAATAATGAGCCCATCTTTTATGATATCAATTATATCCCCAATATAAATATGCCAAGGTTCACCAATCGGAATCTTGAAAATAAATCTCTGTTTGATCTGTTAAGAGAAGCCTATCAGATTGAGATCAAGGGCGGGGAACAGAAGCTGAAAGCGGTGAGAGCAAGTCAGGAGCTTGCAAAATACCTGACTCTTGACCCGGGCAATCCTGTCCTGCACCTGGAAAGAAAATTTGACACAAACAGAACGGACTTTCATATTTATTCTTCCATTTTTTGTAATACTCAAAAACATTCTATCTATGGGATTTTTTAAATCATGCAATCCATATGTCTCAGATTCCCTGGCTTTATTGGAAAGACCCGTATTTATTCTATTTTTGAATTTGCAAAAATGCACAGCTTATTGCCACTTTAATCACAAAAGTTAATGAATTAGATATATGGCAGCAAAAAATTTACTGGCTATCGATTTGGGTGCGGAAAGCGGAAGGGCAGTTGCGGGAATGCTTGAAGATCAACGCATACACCTTAAGGAAGTTCACAGGTTTCCAACCGGAATGCTGCAAATTGATGACCATTATTATTGGAATATTTACCGGTTTTATGAAGAGATAGTCAAGTCCATCAACTTTTGTAAAAACCAGGATCAGATTAAACCGGAGTCTATGGGCATAGACACCTGGGGAGTAGATTTTGGTTTTCTCGGAAGTGATGGTAAATTATGCTGTATTCCATATGCATATCGCGATCCGCAGACTGCAGTGGGAATGGAGGATTTTTTCAAAACGAAAATGAGCAGAAAAGAGATATACATGAAAACCGGAATTGCAGTCCTTCCCTTTAATTCGGTCTTTCATCTGAATGCCTTAAAAATAAATCAGGATCCCGTTCTGGACTCAGCACAGAGATTACTTTTCATGCCGGATATCCTGAATTACCTGCTCACAGGAGTGCAAAAAACAGAATTTTCCTTTGCGACCACTTCCCAATTATATAATCCTGTAAATAAAGTTTGGGAATCGAGGATTTTTAATGCCCTTGGAATTGATGAAAAAATAATGCCGGAGGTTGGTAATCCTGGTAAAATTATAGGCAACCTTAAGTCGAACGTTGCAAAAACGGCAGCAGTCGATCCCTTCCCCCTCATGTCTGTCTGTTCTCATGATACCGGTTCCGCCATTGTTGCGATTCCTGCTGAAGGGGACAATTGGGCCTATATCAGCTCTGGAACATGGTCCTTGATGGGAATTGAATCCAGAACACCCATCATTAATGAAAAATCTTTTGAGTATAATTTCACCAATGAGGGTGGCGCTGAAGCCACCTACCGATTTCTTAAAAACATTATGGGCCTTTGGCTCTTACAGAAATGCAAAAAATCCTGGTCAACCACCGGACGATCCATTGATTATCCTGAACTAGTGGAAATGGGAAGGATTTCCAAAGCCTTCAAACATTTTATTGACCCGGACGATATGCTCTTTTATAATCCCGAGAATATGCCTCTGGCCATCGATGAGTATTGTGAAAAAACCGGACAGGAATCTCCGTCAATGGTAGGAGAATATGTACGGGCAATTCTGGAGGGTCTTGCATTTAAATATCGGCTTGTATTGGAGCAATTGAGGGAAGTGAGTGGTAAAACCATAGACAAGATCCATATTATCGGTGGAGGTACTCAAAACAAACTACTCTGCCAATTCACCTCCAATGCTACAGGGATTCCTGTAATTGCTGGTCCTGCTGAAGGGACCGCTGCCGGTAATTTATTAATGCAGGCCATAGGAATGGGATACCTTCGATCATTGGAAGAGGCAAGAAAGGTCGTTCGCAATTCCTTCAACCTCGATAACTACCTCCCCATGGATACAGAGGAATGGAATACCGCATACCAAAAGTTCAGAGAAACCACAAAATTGTAAATTTAATTGTTAACATAATTCAACCAACAAAACCATGAATAAAGACAGTATCATTGAAAAGAGCTATAGTATTGCAAATGAACGATATGCAGAATGGGGAATAGATACTGACAAGGTCCTTGATGAACTTGCCGGCATCTCCATTTCCCTCCATTGCTGGCAGACCGATGATGTTGCAGGTCTTGAATCTCCTGATAGTAAAATTACAGGGGGAGGAATTCAGGCTACCGGTAATTATCCGGGGAAGGCCAGGAATATTGAAGAAATCAGACAGGATCTGGAAAAAGTCTATAAGCTCATTCCGGGCAATCACAGATTAAACCTTCATGCCAGTTATGGAGACTTTGGAGGTAAACTGGTAGATCGAGATGAAGTAGCTCCAACGCACTTTGCCAGCTGGGTGGAATGGGCCAACAATTACGGCATTAAACTTGACTTCAACAGCACTCTGTATTCTCACCCCAAAGCCAATGACGGATTTACACTCTCAAGTCAGGATGAATCCATTCGCAAGTTTTGGATTAAGCATGTTGAGAAATGCAGAGAAATAAGTGCTTACCTCGGAAGAGAAACCGGAAGTCGCAGCATACATAATATCTGGATTCCCGACGGTATGAAAGATGTAACGGTAAACCGCCTTATTCACCGTGAGCACCTTATGAACTCCCTCGATGAAATATTCCGGAAAGAATATCCGGAAAATGAGATGGCCGACTCAATTGAATCCAAGCTTTTCGGCATCGGAAGTGAAGCCTACGTTGTTGGAAGTCATGAGTTCTATATGGGATATGGCATTAGCAGGAATAAAATGATCTGTCTGGATATGGGACATTTTCATCCTACCGAACAGGTTGGTGATAAAATTTCCTCACTTTTGCTTTTCACCGACGAACTGATGTTTCATTTCAGCAGAGGAGTTCGTTGGGATAGTGATCATGTTGTGCTTAATAATGATGAGGTATATCTTATGACTCACGAAATAGTTAGAGCCAATGCGCTAAAGAGGGTGAATATCGGACTTGACTTTTTTGATGCCAGTATTAACCGGGTTGGGGCTTATGTAACAGGCACGAGAGCAACCCAGGTAAGCTTTCTTCAGGCCCTGCTCGAACCTGTAAACCTTATTCGTGATTACGAAAACAAAGGCAAAGGATTCGAAAAACTGGCCTTAATGGAAGAAGCTGGTAATATGCCATTCGGGGATGTTTGGAATTATTTCTGCCTTCAAAATAATGTTCCCGCGGGCAGTGACTATATTTCGGAAGTTGCAGATTATGAGAAAAAGATCTTAATGCAGAGAAAATAGAAGCTTAGTCCCACTCATATCGGACTCCTGCCCGTTCACGAAGATCATCAAGCAGTTTCATGAGTTCTGAGGTGAAATCCAGATCCATCAGAGGGGATTCGGTCAATCCATTGTCCAGACATTGCATGACTTCAAGAGCTTCATACTCATAGCCATTCTTAATAATGTTAAAGCTGTGGCTTGATGGGGCCTCATTTTCAAATACAGATTGAATTCCGGCAGGGGTAAACCACCGTCTGGGGATTTTAATCCTTCCAAGACTCCCTGAAATCTCAGCCGCGGTTTCTGTATGAGCTTGGAGACTGCAATTCAGGCTTGCAATTGCACCCGATTTATACCCGAATACGATTCCGTCGGAGATATCAACACCGGTTTCGGCTTTTTGGGAAATGATGTTAATTTCATCGGGATATCCTAAAAGCAGGAGACTTAAAAATACCGGATATATCCCTATATCCAGCAGCGCTCCACCCGCAAGTTTGGGATTAAACAGCCGGCCTCCTGGATTAAATTCTGCTTTGAATCCAAAATCTGCCTGTAGCATCCTGATTTCCCCGATAAGTCCTTTCTCAATCCATTCCAAAGCCCTTACGGTATTCGGTAGGAACCGGGTCCATAATGCGTCCATATAAAAAAGCTTCTTTTCTCTTGCAAGGTCCCGGGTTTCGCGGAATTGCCTGAAATTTACCGTTGCAGGTTTTTCGCAAAGCACATGTTTTCCATGTTCAAGACACTTCAGGGTAAGTTCATAATGAAGATGGTGAGGTGTGGATATATATATGATATCAACATCAGGATCTTCCATCAATTGCTCATACGAACCATACCAACGCTGAGCGCCAAATTTATTGGCAAAGCCATTGGCTTTGTCCAGTTCCCTTGAGCCCACGGCAAATAGCACTCCGTTCCCGGTGGCATTGAGTGCGTCTGCAAATTTGTGCGCTATGTTTCCCAGTCCCAGAATTCCCCAGTTATATTTTTTCTGCATTCCCGATCAGATTTATATCTCACATTTAGGTGTGATGTGATTGAAATGAATTTAAAGAGTTAAAGTTTATGAACCGAGAATATCCTCTATTTGTTCAAGCTCATGATTTGAAAATTCTGAATTTTCCAAGGATTTCAGGTTATCTTTCAACTGTGCACTGCTACTTGCCCCAACCAACACTGATGTTATGCGGGAATCCTTAAGGATCCAGGCAAGGGCCATCTGCGCAAGACTCTGTCCTCTTGTCTGCGCCAGATTATTCAGTTTCTTAACCATTTCCAGCTTCTCCGGGGTAATATGTTCTTTTTTCAAGAATCCATGAGATTTCCCCGCCCTTGATGTTGCGGGAATTCCATCCAGGTACCGATCCGTTAACAATCCCTGAGCCAATGGTGAAAAAGGAATACACCCTGTTCCGGTCTTTTCAAGCACATCCAATAGCGATTCCTCTACCCAACGGTCAAACATGGAATACCGGGGTTGATGAATAAGTAGTTTCACCCCGAAGGATTCCAGGATTTTTGAAGCTGCAGCTGTATCGCGAGCTGAATAATTGGATATTCCTGCATAAAGTGCTTTGCCCTGTTGAATTATGTCTGCCAGTGCTTTCATCGTTTCTTCCAGTGGGGTCTCCGGATCGGGACGGTGGTGATAGAAGATATCAACATACTCGATATTCATTCGCTTAAGACTCTGGTCTACACTGGAAATAAGATACTTACGAGATCCACGGTCTCCATAGGGTCCTGGCCACATGTAATAACCTGCTTTCGAAGAAATAATCATTTCATCCCTGTGTGATGCAAAATCTTTTCTGATTATCCGGCCAAAATTTTCTTCGGCAGATCCTGGGGGCGGACCGTAATTATTTGCAAGATCAAAATGAGTGATCCCCGAGTCAAATGCAAACTTTAGAATGGAACGCATATTCTCATAGGAATCAACTCCTCCGAAGTTATGCCAAAGCCCTAGCGATACTGCCGGCAGTTTAAGTCCACTGGTTCCTGAATAGTTATACTTCATTTTCTCATATCTGTGCTCCTTTGCCTGATAGGTCATATTGATGAATTTTAAATGTCAGAATATTCTGAATATAATTAGATTTTGTATTTTCGGATTTTCAAATTCACGTTTCCGGATTAAGGGTGCAGACTAATCAGTCAATCCTCAATTGGTAAACTTTATTTTAAAATTTAAAAATATGAAGAAAGCATTACTTTTCATGCTAATCGCAGTATTTCTTTCATCCTGTCAGGAGAACGATGTATTTAATTGGGAATCGTATATAGCAGATCAACTTGACACTGCAGTGGAACAATATAAGAGTCTGGAAAAGTCTTTGCCCGATTCATTAATGCCCAGAACATTCGAGGGTAATAAACTGATCACTTCTAATACCGGTTGGTGGACCTCCGGATTTTATCCCGGAACTCTTTGGTATTTGTTTGAATACAGTGGCGATGAAGAGTTAAAGGATCTTGCAGTAAGCAGAACTATGTTGGTTGAAAAAGAAAAATTCAATGTCTGGACCCATGATCTTGGTTTTATGCTCTATTGCAGTTTCGGAAACGGATACCGGCTTACCGGAGAGGAAGAATACAGGGAAATTATGTTAAGAGGTGCTCAAAGCCTTGCCACCAGATACAATTCAGGTATAGGGCTAATTCGGTCCTGGGATCATGGCCACTGGGAATTTCCGGTGATCATCGATAACATGATGAATCTGGAGTTCCTTTTTTGGGCTGCGGACGCAGCAAAAGAACCAAATTATCAGCACATTAGTGTGAGTCATGCAGACCGGACCCTGGAAAATCATTTCAGGGAGGATCACAGTTCCTGGCATGTTGTGGATTATGACACCCTTACAGGGGAAGTGATAGCGAAGGAAACATCCCAGGGATTTAGCCATAATTCTGCATGGGCAAGAGGACAATCCTGGGGTCTGTATGGGTATACCGTGATGTTTCGGGAAACCAGGGATTCGAGATACCTTCAGAAAGCCGAAAACATTGCCGAATTCATTCTGAATCACCCGAATCTTCCCGAGGACATGATCCCTTATTGGGATTTTGATTCTCCGGATATACCTGATACTTACCGGGATGCTTCATCTGCTTCCATTGCAGCTTCTGCTTTAATAGAATTGTCTGATTATGTTTCTAAAGAGAAGAGTGAATGGTTCCTTAATTCAGCAAAAACAATGATAAAGAGTCTGGGATCAACTGCATACAGAACTAATGGGGGAGAGGCCGGGTATTTTCTGCTGAAACACAGTGTTGGTTCCATACCCCATAATTCAGAGGTTGATGTCCCACTGACCTACGCTGATTATTATTTTGTTGAAGCTTTAATGAGACTGAAAAACAAACTATAAATTGCCACGGGTTCCCTTAGGAAACGAGTGGCAATTTATTGAAATTGTTCTTTTAGAAGATAATTACCTTTATTATCGGATGAAAGCCGGGATAAAGGGATTTTTCCTGAAATCAAAACTAATCGGTATTACTTCCATTGAAGCAACCTCTTCGCCTTCAACTTTAGCAGGAATCCAATCTCCTGAGGTCTTTTTCACTGCGTTGATTGCTTCCTCTTTTAGGCGCTTAATAAGCAACTTTTACCAACATGTTGTTCAAATTGGATGTTGT
>CAZNFR010000096.1:9856-11880 GCA_964572225.1 uncultured Bacteroidaceae bacterium | reverse complement strand
TGTCATAGGCGTACCGGTGAAATCCACCAACTCCATCGAGGGAATAGATTCCCTGCTCTCCATCGTCCAGATGCCCGGCGGTATACCGGTGGCCACGGTTGCTATCAACGGAGCGAAAAACGCCGGACTCCTGGCTGCGCGCATCCTGGGGGTGAAATACCCGGTTATTCGCGAACAGATGGAAAAATACCAGGAGGATCTCAAAAATACCGTCCTGCAAAAGGCAGAGAAAATGGAAAAAAAGAATTCGGGCTGAAAGGACCCCATTTTCACCACGATCCCGAACCGGCCGGACTCAGGTTGTTCACAGATTATTCCCACACATTTCCTGATAAATTCGACAAACCCCGAAACTTTTCATTAATTTTATAAAAACCTTAAAATCATAAGTATGCAAAGAGTGAAATTTCTTTTTCTTGTTCCCCTGCTGATATTTGCTTTTGCCTGTACACAAACGGGCTATCAGTCTAAAACCGCAGTCGATTCCAACGGACTGGAATACGAGTACATCAAGGATGATCCTCTGCAAACCCGGATCTATACCCTGGATAACGGCTTAAAAGTTTACATGAGTGACAATAAAAATGAGCCCCGGGTCTATACCCTGATTGCCGTCAATGCAGGTTCCACCGACGATCCGGAAGAAACAACCGGGCTTGCACATTATTTTGAACACATGATGTTCAAAGGGACCGATGACATTGCCACCCTTAATTGGGAAGAGGAGAAGAAACTGCTCGATCAGATCACCCAGCTTTTCGAGGAGCATAAGATGGAGGAAGATCCCGCTAAAAGGGAGGCCATCTATGCACAGATCGACAGCCTATCCTTTATCGCTGCCGGATATGCAGTACCCAACGAATACGACAAGCTGGTTTCGTCCGTAGGCGCCAAGGCTACCAATGCCGGCACTTCATTTGATCAGACCGTTTACATCAACGATATCCCCGCCAACGAGATTGAAAAATGGATCAACCTGGAATACGAGCGTTTCAGCGATATGGTCCTCAGGCTTTTCCATACCGAGCTGGAAACGGTTTATGAGGAATTCAATATGTATCAGGACCAGGATAACTCCCGGGCCTTTTTCGACATGATCGAAGCTCTTTTCCCAACCCATCCCTATGGGAGGGATATCATCGGATTGCCGGAGCACCTGAAAAGGCCTTCCATTAAAAACATTTACGAGTTTGCCGAAACCTATTACGTCCCCTCCAACATGGCCATTGCTCTGGCCGGGGATCTGGATTTTGACAAAACCATACAGCTAATCAACGAAACCTTCGGTCAGATGGATCCGGGCAATCCTCCTCCCAAGGAAAGACCGGTGGAAGAGCCCATCACCGAGCCCGTTGAATTAACCATTACCGGACCCTCCTCGGCAAGGGTTATGTTCTCCTACCGCTTCGACGGTTCCGGATCGGAAGATGAGAAGTATGTTACCCTCATCGATATGATCCTCAGCAATTCGAGAGCCGGACTGATAGACCTGAACCTGGTGCAGGAACAAAAGGTGATCAATGCCGGTTGCAGTCCTTTCTTCCTGAGAGACTACGGCATTCATCAGTTTTACGGCTCCCCCAGAGAGGGACAGAGTCTGGAGGAGGTGCGTGACCTCCTGCTGGGCCAGATAGAAAGAATAAAGAACGGTGATTTCGAAGAGTGGATGCTCGACGCCGTCATCAACAATCTGAAGCTGAATACCCTGCGCGGACAGGAAAGCAATGCCAACCGCGCAAACACCTACGTGGAGAGCTTTATCTCCGGGGTTCCCTACAGCCAAAAGCTGGTTTTTCTCGACGAACTCGGGAATGTGACCCGGGATGATCTGATGAATTTTGCCCGCGAAAACTACATGGATAATTACGTGATTGTTTACAAGCAGAGCGGTGAGAACGATGAACTGGTGAAAGTGGAGAAACCGGGTATCACCCCACTGGAGCTGAACCGGGATCAGCAGTCGGATTTCTATCTGGAATTTGTCTCCCGGGAGACCCAGCCTCTGGAGCCCATGTTTGTTGATT
>CAZNFR010000096.1:479-9846 GCA_964572225.1 uncultured Bacteroidaceae bacterium | reverse complement strand
GGAGCTTTCGAACGGACTTCGTTTCGATTATGTTCATAACCCCCTTAATGAGACTTTCACCCTCTGGTATGTATTGGATATGGGCAAGGATCACAACGAACTGCTGCCCCATGCAGTGAATTACCTTTCCTTCCTGGGAACAGACAAGTATTCTGCCTCCGAATTGCGTCAGGAATTCTATAAACTGGGGATCAGCACCGGCGTTTCGACCGCTGCAAACCGTTCGTATATCTATATCAGCGGACTGGAGGATAATCTGAAGGAAGGGGTAGAGCTCTTCGAGCATATGCTGTCGTCCGTGGTTCCCGATGAGGAAGCCTTCGGAAAATACGTGGACGGGGTGATGAAAAAGAGGGATGATGCCAGGAAAGATCAGAATACCATACTCTGGGATGCCATGCTCGACTTTGCCTATTTCGGGAAAAAGTCACCCTTCAACACCCTTATGACAGAAGAAGAGCTGAGATCCCTGGATCCCTCGGTACTGACCGATCTTATCAAGGGAATGTACGATTACGAGCATAAGGTTTATTACTACGGGAACATGGATGCCTCACAGGCGAAGAAGATTGTCGAGGAATATCATCAGATCCCGGATCAGTTGAAAGAGATCCCCCAACCGGTGCAGTACACTCAGGAGGAGAACGATCAGCATCGGGTTTACCTGGTCGATTACGACATGGTTCAGGCCAACCTGCTGATGGTTTCCAACGACGGACCCATGAACATAGAGGTTCAGCCGGAAGCTACAGTTTTCAACGATTATTTTGGTTTCGCAGGAAGCTCCATCGTTTACCAGGAGATTCGCGAATCCCGCGGACTGGCTTACACCGCCGCTGCGATCTATTCCATCCCTTACCGCAACGACCGCAGTAATTTCCTTATCGGATATGTGGGCACCCAGGCCGACAAGCTTCCGGAAGCTCTCAATGAGATGATGAACCTGTTCACGGATATGCCCAGGGCAGAGAAGCAGTTTGACATCGCCCGGCAGTCGATCATCAAACAAATCCAGACCGAGAGGATCACCAATCGCGGGATCTACGGCGCCTGGATGAACAATCAGGACCGGGGCGTCGATTACGATACCCGCAAGGATGTTTACGAAGCCATGCAGGATATGAGCCTGGATGAGCTCGATGAGTTTTTTGGCAAACATGTTGCCGGGAAGAAATTTGATATCCTGGTGCTCGGCGATATTGAGACCCTGGACCAGAATGCCCTCGCCAAATACGGACCGGTAGAAGTTCTGCAACTGGAGCAACTCTTCGGATATTAATCCGCAGACCTTTCAGCAGTGAAAATAAAAATGCCCGGGGGATTGAAGTTTCCTCCGGGCATTCTTTTTCCGTCTCCGGTTATTTTTTTCCGCAGAGATAGCCATATACCGCAGCGGCCACGCAAATATTCTGGTGCACGGTATACTCATTGGTGATGGGACACCATTGGATTTCGCTCCAAAGTTCATGTCCGGGCCACTGGTACTGGTCGGGGTAAACCAGATACCTCAGATAGTCGGCATCCCATGGACCGTTAAACCCGTCGCCACCCCGGTTTCCCTCGAAGATGGGTCCGTAGGGTACCTGTCCCTCAACAGGATCCTCCACCCCGTCCACCCAGCTGTCGATATGCAGTATGGCTTTGGGTGAACGGCTCCCGAGTCCGGTTACCCAGCAAAGATTAAGCGGATTACCCCCCAGCATATAGTCGGCCGTATGCACAACGGCATGCAGGTATTTCTTGTCTCCGCTAATGGCATGTGCTACCACCGATGGCATTACCTTGGGAGTGGTTGCATGGCCCACAACCAGGGGGTGACCCATGCTGATGCCGAAGCGGAAGGCTCTGAGCAGGGAGGTGGAAACATTGGATGTATCGGCCCACCAGAGTACGGTTTTCTGCATTTGCTCATGCAGTTCGCTGTCGGCCTTTGCTTTATCCATGGTGGCATAGGCGTTTACCGCCCAGTAGCTGAAATTGTGATCGCCGGGGATATCATTGATCAGGTCGTATCCCGGGATTTCAGCCCGGAACTGTTCATGGTACTTTTCCTTACCGGTAAGCTTATACAACCAGGCGGTTGCATAGAGCTTCTCGTTGCGAATATTATCTTCAGGGAGGGTGTTTTTTACCGCCCAGTCGAATACTTCCAGGGCTTCTTTTTCCCAGACCTCAGCCTCTGCCGGCTTGCCGGCCATTTCGAGGCAATAGGACAGATGCGCCGCCAGACCGGCATACCGGAAGCTTGCATTGGATTCCTCTCCGAATACATACCATTTACGGGTATCCTCCCAGGAAGGAATCCCTTCGGCTTTTTTCCAGAAATCCCCATGGACCCTGGCGCCTGCGATGCCTCCGCTGCCCCATCCTTTTTCCTGCAGCAATTCGCGGGTACGTTTGAAATAGTTGAGTAGCCAGGAGGCTTCATCCAAAATATCGGGAATTCCGTTCCCGCTCTCAGGAATGTTCAGCTCCCCGTCGGTGAAATTACCGGGAGCAAGTTCATAGACCGTGAGAAGGTTGGCCGGAATCACCATATGCGTGGGGTATCCGTCCCAGTCGCCCGCATCGTGGTACCAGCCCCAGGTTTCTATCCTCCCTTTTTCCATGGCTTCGGCCTTCTGGAGATCGCCCGCCTCGGAGCGGGAATCCATAAACCGGTAGGAAGTATAATACAAAGGGTATCCCATGGCCCCGTTATGATCGGCCTTATGGTTCCAGCGCGACCAGGGCTCAACCTTATCGATCCCCGCACGCTCCAGGAAGAGTCCGCGGCAGCTGGTGACAAAAGCATCCCGGTAAACATCATCTCCTATCCGGAAAGGAAGGGATTTCCCCATACCTTCGATCACGATCACAAACTCACCGGTGGAAATGCAGGTGGTAAAGTCACATTCGTAAACATCGGAAGCATGGAACTGTCCGCCGGGCGTTTCATCCACATGCTTTGTCTCGGGCTGGCCCGACTGGAAATCCTTTCGTTTTTTCATTTTGCCCACGAAGACCGGCTCGTTGTTGGCAACATCGACCACATAGAAAAGATTGTAATTGTATTCATCCAGCTCCAGAGGACCCATATCACCCATCCAGTGCGATACATAGGCGTATTTCTCCACATTCCGGGAAAGATATCCCACCTGATTAACATGGATGGCCTCCGAGAAATGTTCATATTCATCAAAGCGGAATTCGAAGGAGGTGGTTCCCTTTACCGGCAGATCTACCCTAAGGGTGTAGTTTTTGTTTTTTTTCATTTTATGGGGAAGAACCAGGTACACCCAGTGTTCGTTGGCATGGGTCTGGGGAGGGGGCCAGAGGTTTTGCACCTCGGTGGGTTTGGATTTCCGGCCGGACCTTACCGGATGGGTTTCTTTCAGGTAGTTCGGGTCGTCGGGGCTGAGCAGGAAATAATTGCTGATTTCCGTAAGACTTTCGGTGTCGACCGGTTCAATAAAGACTTTTGCGTCGCCCCTGGCCTGACCGTATCCGGGTTGGATGATGTATCCGTCGTCAACATGAACCATCAGGATCCGGTCTGTAAGCGGACTCACCCTGACGATCTCTGCAGCGTAGGCATTCGTGAGGAACCATCCTCCGATAAGAAGAAATGCTACTTTTTTCATGGCAGTTAGTTTGGTTGGAGGGCTAAAGATAGAAAGGATTCCCTATCCACCCTACAGAAGAAAAAAAAATAAAAAAAGTTTGTTTTGCCTGACCGAGATTTCCGGCTTTTTTCCATTAAGGGGTAGAAAACATGCTCTTTTACGATGGAAAAAGAGAATTTGCAAGATTGGAACCGTCTGATTTATGTTGTTTCGGAAGTATATGTCAGGACCCATAGACTAAAGACCGGTCCTTCCAGGGAATTAGGCGACAGGCTACGGAAGACGGCCATAGGGATCAGTTCGTCGGTGAATACCCTCCCGAAAAAGTTGGGGAGAACCGATTTTACGAAAGTGTATCCTATTCTTTCAGCCATCTCGGTCCTGGAGGTATACCTCGAGATGGCGAGAAAGAATCGTATGCTAAGGAATACAGAAGACCTGGATGAAAGGCTCTCCGAAATAAAAAACGTTCTGAACGGGCTGATTTCCGGTTGAAAACCCCTTTACCTGCTCCGAAGGGCGATCCGGAAAAATGTCTACCTTTGTACCTCAAACCGGAAAGGCAGATGGCAGCACGGCCAGAGTCCTTTCGTTAACCTACCTCATATGATTTTAGTTACCGGGGGAACCGGATTGCTTGGCTCACACCTCCTGTATCGACTGCTTGAAAGCCAGGTAAGAATAAGAGCCCTTAAGCGGGAATCATCCGATCTTTCTCTGGTCAGGCAGGTCTTTTCCTACTACAGCGAAAAGCCGGACGAGCTTTTATCGGCGGTGGAATGGGTAGACGGGGATGTACTTGATCCCGAAAGTCTGGATATTGCCTTTGAAGGGGTAAGGAAGGTTTTTCATGCGGCTGC
The DNA here is from genome assembly GCA_964572225.1 of uncultured Bacteroidaceae bacterium. Taxonomy (GTDB): domain Bacteria; phylum Bacteroidota; class Bacteroidia; order Bacteroidales; genus CAZNFR01. The sequence continues at coordinate 5,381 of CAZNFR010000096.1, read as the reverse complement.
TTTTGTGTCGTTCAGACCGGGCGATCGTGCCAGGCTGATCCATAATAATACCGAAGGCACCGCGAATGTTGTGGATGCCTGTATCTCCCATGGTGTGGAAAAAATGCTGCATGTGAGCTCTACTTCTGCCCTGGGATCGGCACCTCCGGGAGAAAAGGTGGATGAGTCCATGATGTGGGCCCCTGACAAGCAGAATTCCTCCTATTCCATATCCAAGTTTCACTCCGAGATGGAAGTCTGGCGTGGAATTGAAGAAGGACTGAAGGCCGTGATCGTGAATCCCTCCATCATCCTGGGTCCCGGGTACTGGCACAAGGGATCATCCTCCCTCTTTACCAATGTTTATAAAGGATTGAAGTATTACATGAACGGGGTTACCGGATATGTGTGTGTGAAGGATGTGGTGGAGGTGATGCTGGGCCTGATGGAGAAACCGGTTTCGGGTGAAAGGTTTATTGTTTCCTCGGCTGACATGTCCTACCGCAAGGTATTTGGATGCCTCGCTGCCGCCCTGGGAGTAAAGGAGCCGGGCAGGGAGGCAACCCCCTTTCTGGCCGGGATGGCCTGGAGGGCCGATGCCATGCTTTCCTTCCTGGGAGGCGAAAGGAGGATTACCCGGGAGACCGTGGTGGCAGGAAGCAAAAAGGTATTTTTCAATAATTCCAGGGTAAGAAAAGAGCTGGATTTTGAGTTTACCCCAGTGGAGGAATGCATCCGGGAAACGGCAACGCACTTTCTCAGGGAAAGAGGGGTCAGGCAGTCAGTCTGAAGAAAGGGCAGATACGCTTTCCGGGTCCGGGATTCTTCCGGATAAATACCAGTTTTGCAGAGAAAATCTTACTTTTATCTTCAATTTCGAATTCAAGAACAGTCATGGACAAACTTTTCCTTTACAATACGCTCACCCGCAAGAAAGAAGAGTTCAAACCCTTCTCACCTCCGCATGTCGGACTCTATGTCTGCGGTCCTACGGTTTACGGCGATGCCCACCTGGGGCATGCACGGGCGGCCATCACCTTCGACCTACTTTTCCGTTTTTTGAAGCATCTGGAGTATAAGGTGAGGTATGTCCGGAACATCACCGATGTGGGACACCTGGAGAACGACGCCGATGAGGGGGAAGACAAGGTAGGGAAGAAGGCCAGGCTGGAAAAGCTGGAGCCCATGGAGGTGGTTCAGCATTATATGAATCAGTACCACGATCATATGAGGAGTCTGAATGTTTTGCCTCCCAGCATTGAGCCCATGGCTTCAGGGCATATCATCGAACAACTGTCGATGGTGAAAGAGATTTTGGATGCCGGTTATGCCTATGAGTCGGATGGATCGGTGTATTTTGATGTGTCCCGTTACGAAAAGGATCATTCCTATGGGATCCTTTCGGGAAGGAAGACCGATGAGCTGCTCAGCAATACCCGGAACCTGGAGGGACAGACGGGCAAAAGAAGTCCGCTGGATTTTGCCATCTGGAAGAAAGCCGGCGACCAACATATTATGCGATGGCCCTCGCAGTGGGGGGAAGGCTTTCCGGGCTGGCACCTGGAATGCTCGGTGATGAGCCGCAAATACCTGGGCGATCATATTGATATTCATGGAGGCGGGCTTGATCTGCTGTTTCCCCATCACGAATGTGAGATAGCCCAGACGGTAGCTGCTACCGGAAAGGAAGCGGTACGGTACTGGGTGCATAACAACATGATCACCATCAACGGACAGAAGATGGGCAGATCCCTGGGCAATTTTATTACGCTCGATCAGCTTTTCGGGGGTGAGCATGCCCTTTTGGAAAAAGCCTACTCCCCGATGGCCATCCGGTTTTTCATACTTCAGGCACACTACAGGGGAACGCTCGACTTTTCCAATGAGGCCCTGCAGGCAGCTGAGAAAGGGCTGGCCCGATTGCTGGAAGCGGTCGACACGCTATCCACCCTGGAGCCTGCCGACAGGTCGAGCTTTGATGTGAACGATGTGATCCGGGCGGCACTGGATGCCCTGCTCGACGACCTTAACAGTCCGGTGGCCATTGCCCGGCTTTTCGACGGGGTGCGATTCATCAACCTTATGAAGGAAGGGAAAGAAAGTCTTAACCTGCTGGATCTGGAAACCCTTCGATCGTCCTTTCAGCATATACTCTTTTCCATACTCGGACTGAAAAAGGAGAAGCAGGCGGGCAGCGACGGTTTGGTGCCTGACCTGATTGAGGCCGTATTAAATATTCGTACGGAGGCCAAGGAGAGGCAGGATTTCGAAACGGCCGACAGGATAAGGGATGCCCTGAATGCGCTGGGCATTGAGATCCTCGACCGGAAAGGCAGTACGGAATGGAAACGCAAATCATAGGGTAAAAAAAAAGGGATCAGCATGTCAGGAATATCTGGAAAGTTCGGAATAGGCAATGTTTTCATCGGGGGAGACTCGCCGGTGCTTCTTCAGTCGATGACCAATACCGATACCAACGATGTGGTGTTGTCGGTGGAACAGTGCATGCGGATTTTTGATGCGGGTGCGGGCATGGTAAGGCTGACCGTTCCGACGAAAAAAGAAATAAAAAGTCTGGAGAGCATCCGTGAGGAGCTTCGGAAAAAAAATTATATGGGTCCCCTGGTCGCCGATGTGCATTTTTCCCCTGAGGTGGCCCTGGAGGCGGCAGGGATCGTGGAAAAGATCAGGATCAACCCGGGAAATTACCTGGAGAAAAAGTACGCAGGACCGGATCATTTTGATCAGGGCATTTACGATGTACTCTCCGGGAAGCTGCAGGAGAAGCTGCATCCGCTTATAGAGCTGTGCCGGAAAAACGGTACGGCCGTCAGGATCGGGGTGAACCATGGATCCCTTTCGGAGAGGATCAAAACCTGGTATGGGAATACGCCGGAAGGGATGGTGGAATCGGCCCTGGAGTTTATCCGGATCTTTCATGCGGAGAATTTTGAAAAGCTGGTGATCTCCCTGAAAGCCTCTTCGACCGCGGTGATGATCCGCTCCAACCGTTTGCTGGTGAAAAGGATGAGGGAACTCGGATACAACTATCCCATTCACCTGGGAGTTACCGAGGCGGGAAACGAGGATGAAGGACGGAGCCGGTCGGCCGTGGGCATTGGGAGCCTGTTGCGCGACGGGATAGGGGATACCATAAGGGTTTCACTAACGGAGGATCCTGAATTGGAGATCCCGGTGGCAAGACAGATCGTGGAGTTTTCCGGGAGAGAGGGTGCGGATTCCGGGGCGCTTTTTGGAGAGGACATGCCCTTTGATCCTCTTCAATACCAACGCAGACCCACACGCAAGGTGAACATTACCGGGGGAGATGAAGCGGTTACCGTGATAACCGGGACGGAGGATTCGGAATGGACGGGGAGGGAGCTGATGCAGGCCGGGTATGGGATCAATCCCGATTATACCCTTAAGATCTATCCCAAAGCATCGGATATTCTGTACACCGGGAACAACCCCCTTACGTTTTCGCCGGTGAAGGGAATCAGTTTTCTGAGTAAATATCACCTCTGGCTCGACAAGTACCGCTATAAGATCGGGTTTCTGCCTGAGATCGAAGAGGCCGATCTGGTGGTGAGGAAGGTGTCGGACGAGATAGTGGCTTTTACCAGGGTGGTATCCATACAGGATTATCGCAGGATAGAAAACAAGATTCCCGGAAATGTGCAACTTGTGCTGATTCTGGATGTACCGGCAAAGGATTTTACCGGCAGAGTACGCAGGTTTTTCCGTGATTACAAAGGAGAATGGCCGGTGGTGCTGCATACTGAGTATGAGGGAACCGGATCTGAAGAGCTTATGATCCGGGCTTCGGTGGATTTCGGGAGTGTGCTGGTGGACGGACTCGGAGACGGGATATGGATTCACGGCAAGCATGAGAGTCTGGAGACCCGCGATCTGCGGAACCTTTCTTTCCGCATCCTTCAATCGGCCGGGGTGCGCATATCCGAAACGGAGTATATTGCCTGTCCCTCTTGTGGACGAACGCTATTTAACATACAGCAGACCCTCAAAAAGGTGAAGGCGGCTACCCGGGAGTTTACCGGACTAAAGATCGCGGTGATGGGCTGTATTGTGAACGGTCCGGGTGAAATGGCCGATGCGGATTATGGCTATGTGGGGGCAGGACCGGGAAAAGTAACCTTGTACAAGGGAACGGAAGCCGTGAAAAAGAACATACCGGAGGAGGATGCGGTGGAGGAATTGCTAAGGGTTATCCGAAAGAAATGACCAACTAACATATATACTTATGAAGACAACCAACTTACTACCCCTGCTTTCTGCGGGTATGCTGTTTTCCTGCAGCTCTGACAGCATAAAGGAAGATCCGGCCGAAATGTCGGCCCGACCCAACATCGTTTTATTCCTTGTGGACGATCTGGGGACGAACGATGCCGGATGCTATGGCAATCCGGTGATCAAAACCCCGGCCCTGGATCGGCTTGCGGCGGAGGGTACACGGTTTGATTATGCCTATTGCAGTTCACCATCCTGTGCCGCCAGCCGGTCGACCATACTCACCGGTATGCATAATCATGCTACCGGACATTACGGGCATGCACATTTTGAATCCCATTTCTCGGCTTTTGACCATATCAAATCCCTGCCTGTGATTCTCGACAGTGTGGGTTACCGGACCATGAGGGTTGGGAAGCTTCATGTGGCACCCCCACGCACGGTTTTCCGCTTCGATGATTACGGTCCGAAGAAATCCCAGTACCCCGACAGTGTGTGGAAGCATTTTGACGAGGCACCCTACTATCCCCATTCGGGGTCTGTCATTCCTCCGGTGAAGCTGGCGGAGGATCTTCGGGAGTTTCTGAGCAAGGATGATCCGGAACCCTTCTTCCTGTATTTTTGTACCTGGGATCCGCATTCACCTTTTTTGAGAGAGGGCAGCGACACCAT
>CAZNFR010000096.1:0-469 GCA_964572225.1 uncultured Bacteroidaceae bacterium | reverse complement strand
ATTGTGCCTTCGCATTTGCCGGACATACCCGAGATACGGGAAAAACTCAGTAAGTATTACATGTCAATGCAACGGGCCGATAAAGGGCTGGCGCGGATCATGGAAATCCTGAAGGAATCCGGGAAATGGGAGAATACCGTTTTTTTGTTCACATCCGACAACGGGCGACCTTTTGCCGGTGCCAAGGCGAATCTCTATGAACCAGGGGTACGACTCCCGTTTGTGTTCAGGGACCCTTCAGCAGAAAAAAAAGGGATTGCAACGGATGCCATGGTGAGTTTTGCTGATATTACTCCGACCCTGCTGGACTATGCCGGGGTGGACCCATCGGCTTACCCGGTTCACGGGAGGACTTTCCGGCCGGTGGTGGAGAAGGAAAGGGCCGAAGGGTATGATGAAGTTTATTCTTCCCACACTTTTCATGAGATTCAGATGTATTATCCTATGAGGATGGTGCGCGACCGGAAAT
>CAZNFR010000095.1:0-11967 GCA_964572225.1 uncultured Bacteroidaceae bacterium | reverse complement strand
AAGAATGTCGCAACTTTGTGTCAAATAGTTTGCACTCCACTTTTGAGGTTCAAACTTTATTAATTCGTGTTGTTTAACTGGCCAACCTGTCAATGTGATAACCTTTGCCAATGAATTGCCCAATATTTTAATTAGTTCAAAAAATTCTAAGTCCCAAATAATTGGAAGGTTTCCTGACATTGGAAATTCTTTGTCGTGATAGTTTATGTTGTTTCTGCCGGCGGTTTCTGAATACAGTTTGTGCCAGACAGGCAAATCATCGGGTCCGGAGATCCTGACCTTCACCCCTCTCCTTGCGGCAAGTCGGATGTTGTAGCGGGTTTTGGGTTTCATACCGGAGAGCAGTTCTTCCGGACTTTTACTGAGATCCATAAAGATGGTGCTTGCCGGCAGCACATTGGTATTTGCTTTATGCAGATTCCAGTTCCGGGTGTTGAAGTTGAACCGGAATTCCTGGTTACGTTTTTCGGGCGGACCCTGCCAGTGGTTGCTTTCATCGTAAAAAGAATCCTCCCTGGCCCATGGAGATTCCCAGGGGAGATCGTAACGGATCATAAAACAGGAGGAGGGTAAAAAACCGGCCAGGTTTTCCGACAATTCTTCCAGGAGCAGGCCCTGCTTCTCTTCGAGCGGTTCGGTTCGGGGTCCGTAGGGCACGTAGGCAAAAGTATGCTCACGATCCAGATGTCTGAGGAGAACCAGGAGGTCGCCGGAAACCGACTCTTCATGTTTAGTCTGAAAGATTCCATTTTCGTCGTGGACCTGGTAGTGCAGGGCCAGGGAATCGTCTCCCTGTTTCTCTTTCACCCTTCCCCATAATTCGGTTTGCTGGATGATGGGTGACTGTCGGACCTCAATGGTTTCTTTTTTTGCAATTTCCAGTTCCATATGGATTTGCAAAGTAAAGGAATATCGGTCTAAATGAGAAACCGTTCCGGGGAAAACCCTTATGTTCCCGGCTTTTCCCTTTTGTATTCAAGAGTTTCACGAAGACCCATTGTTCAATTTTGTGCGGATCAATTCAGAATATAGCCGAGATCTTCGAGGAATTTTTCCGTTTTGTGGATGGTAGACCAATAGTTATCGGGCTTGTTATAATTAAAAAATCCATGCCCTTCTCCTTTATAGAGATGAAGTTCACAGATACTGCCTGTTTTTTGCATTACTGTGCGGTAGTACTGTGCTGTTTCCACCGGGATGAGAACGTCTTCCGTTCCCAGGAAAAATATGGTTGGCGGGGCATCAAAACCGATGTTATGCAGGGGTGAAAAATGCAGGTAGCTTTTGCCTATCCTTTCGTAGCCGTAGCCACCGGGTCCGTTATCGATTACCGGATTAAAAAGCACCAATGCATTGGGGATACAACTAATGCTTTGATCATCCGATTCCGCGTTATATTTCCGGATAAAGGCGGTTGCAGCCGCCAGGTGTCCACCAGCCGAACCGCCTGCAGCGATGATCTTTCCGGGGTCGAGCCCCAGCTCTCCGGCATTTGAGCGAAGAAAGCGCATTGCCGATTTGGCGTCTTCCAGAGCCTGGAATGGGGTTGTATTGTTCCGGGTTTCAACCCTGTATTCGGCCAGGAAGCAAACGATTCCATTTTCCGAGAAATACCTGGCATGATGGAGAAACTGGTCGGGATTCCCTCCTTTCCAGCCTCCCCCGAAAAAGAAGATCATGGCCGGCCGTTTACCCACCGAGAGTTGTTCGGGGGGATAGAAGGCAAAGAGATGCAGATGGGTTGTGTCGACCACCTTATAAAGCAGGGTGTCGGGACCGGCTGTTTGGGAGAAAAGCAACGCCGGCCATAGCAAAAGGGCAAGGAATATTTTTCTCATGGCAGGGATTTTTATCATTGGCTAAAGCTACCGGTAAGTTACATAATTCTCCCTTAGAATCCCATCACCGGGGAAAAATCAGGTCCAAAAGCGGGATACATCCCCGGGACTTTCTCGTTTTCGTATCCATTCGAAGCTCCGGCCCTCGTCCCGGTAGCCGATTACAGCCGGTATCTGACGACTGTTGTATCGTGACCACATACCCAGGGTATAGGCACCGGTATCATGAATGAGAAGGTAGTCCCCTTCCTCTGCCCGGGGCAGAGAGACATCCCTGGCGATAAAGTCACCCGCAAAGCAGAGGGGTCCGGCGACAGAATAAAACTCCCGATCGGTACTGGTTTTGAGTCGGCCCCGGGAATCGAGCAGGTCTATACGGTGGTACCAGTCCCGTGGATTGTAACACTCCCGAAGCATAAAATCGGCCCCCAGGTGGCTCACAAGGATGTTTCCTGTACTGAATTTTTTGATGTATTCAATCCGGGACACTGCCCATCCTGCATTTGCATGTATGTATCTTCCAAATTCGGTGATCAGGGATATCTCATTGCTAAAAAGAACGGGAAATTTTTCATGAAGGATGCGGGCGTAGCCGGAGACCGACTCCGGAGCGTCCTGATCGGCATATACCACGGGGAGACCCCCTCCGATATCGACAATTTTGATTTTACGGAGGGACCCTTCAGCCGAATTAATCTCCCGGAAAAGATCCATCATTTTGCTGACTCCTTCGACGAGCAGTTTTACGGGATAGCCCTGGGAGCCAATGTGGATATGGATTCCGCGCAGCCAGGGGTATTGGCGGTAAGCGCGTATCAGGTTTTCCCTATCCTCGTGGAGGGGGACCCCGAACTTTGAGATCTGTCCGGCAACGCTGGTAGACAGGATGGATCCGGCGCCCACCTGGGGATTGACGCGGAGGCCGGCATCGGGGAAGAGGCCTTTTTTCTTCATGACCCGGTCTATCCTTTCCAGTTCGGCAAAGGAATCGGCATTGAGGTATACTCCCTTGTCGAGGGCGAACTCAATCTCTTCCAGGGTTTTGCAGGGGGAATCGAAAACGATTCGCTCCGGGGGGAAGCCGCATTGGAGGGCGAGCTGCAACTCGGGAAGGGAGGCCACTTCCGCTCCGGCATTCCGGCCATTGACGAGGGAGAGGATTCCTGCGAGGGGATTGGCTTTTACGGCGGTGGTATGCAGGCTGGAGGCGGGGAAACTCCGGGATATCTCGTCGAGGCGGTGGTCGATGGCGTCGAGATCATAAAAGATAAGGGAGGTGTCTGACGGGCCTGACCACTCCCCTGTTTCCAGGCATTTCCGGAGAACCTTCGATTTTGCTTGTATTTGTTTCAGGTTCATAGTTTTCAGGTCAGGGTACCGTAGCGCTTATTTTGTCTGGTCATTTTCAGGAAATAGTTGAGGCGTGTCCGGAACACTTCCGGTCTTGATCTGGCTTCGTGGATAAAGGCCAGTCTGATTCTCTGGTAATAGTCGGGGAAGGTGAGGTAGTTTTTCCATACCTCGGGGTCTTTTTTGAGCTCGGCAATGAGGTCGGCGGGGATGTCGAAGGGGATGGGCTCGGGTTCTCCCGATTCGTTCCAGGTGAGATATTCCCGGATGCAATCGATGCCTGCGTCGGTCATTTTTCCCTGTTTCAGGAGTATTCTGATTCTTTCCTTGTTTAGCTCGGAAAGATTGCTTTTCTTCCGGCGGGGGGTAAATCGCTGTGCGCTGGTTTCTTCGGAGGGTTTCTTTGCAATGCTGTCTATCCATCCAAAGCAGAGGGCTTCCTCAACTGCGTCATCGTAGGGAATTCTGGGTTTGCCGGATTTTTTGTTATAATAAACCAGCCAGATTTCCTCTTTGGTTTTGTGATTTGCCTCCAGCCAGGCCCTCCATTCATCGCGGTTTACAACATACAATAATTCACCGAGTTCCATGGGTCATTCTTTGTGTTAAGGGGGGAGAACTTCCTCCCGGAGGTTGAAAAAATCTCAGCCCAGCATAATTTTCCGTCCGGTGCGGATGGATTCATACACGGCATCGACCACGATCATGTCTTTAAGTCCTTCTTCACCAGGCACCCGCATGGGTTTGTCATCCAGGATGCATTGGGCCACCTCGTCCATCTGGGCAGCCTGCTGATTAACGCGGGGGAAATGGATCTCGCCCTCGCTGGAACGGCCTTTGATCCCACCGTAGCCTGAGAAGGGCTGAAGCTGGAACCAGCCTTTGCGGGCAAATGCATGCAGGTAATTAAAGCCGGCATGAAAACCGGTAGTCAGATTGGCAAGGGTATTATCCGGGAATTCCAGTTGAAAGCTGGTGGCCTCATCAACGCCCTCAAATTTCCCGGGACGGGTAACAAAGGTCTGGGCAGTAACGGAAACCGGCTCTTTGCCGGTAACATAGCGGGCTGCCTGCAAGGGATATACGCCCATATCCATCATGGCTCCCCCGCCCATATCCTTCTCCCATTTCCAATGATCAAAATAGGTATTCCGGTATCCTGCGCCGCAGGAGATCTGGAGGACCGGGCCGAAAACTTCTTCCTGTCCCAGTTTCATTACATGCTGGGTATTGGGCTCGAAATGCAGGCGGTATCCGATGGAAAGCTTTACCTTGTTTTGTTCACATGCAGCGATCATCTCCCGGCATTCCGCGGCATTCATGGCCATGGGCTTTTCGCAGATCACATGCTTACCTGCCTTTGCTGCCCTGATGGTAAATTCCTTGTGCATGCTATTCGGGAGGACTACGTAGACAATATCGATATCCGGATTATTGGCGATCTCATCGAAATTCTGGTAATTATAGATGTTTGCTGACGGGATATTGTATTTTTCAGCCCATATCTTCTCTTTTTCAGGGGTGCCGGTCACAATGCCTGCCAGGTAGGCGGTAGTGGTTTCCTGAAGGGCGGGAGCAAGGACGTCGGTCGAATAGTAACCGAGTCCGACGAGAGCCACTCCCATACGGGTTTGTTTCTCCTTTTTCAAGACAGAGAATGCGGGCTGTGTGCCCAGGAGCAGGCTGCCGGATCCGGCGAGCACGGATTTCTTAAGAAAGGTCCTTCTGCTTTCGGACGAAGGGGAAGTTTTGGATTTTTTCATAGGAGTCAGATTCTTTTCGACTAATATATGTGATTCTTTGGATGATTCAAAAAAGCCGGAGGGGCCGGAAGAAGTTTTGGGGAAGGTAAATTCGTCAATTAAATGTTAAAAGTTTGAGATTAACAGACAATTTAGTTTTTTTGGGGAATAATTAAGAGCATAAGCATGCCCATCAATGTTCCCAATAATTTGCCGGCCATTCAGGAGCTGAGGTCCGAGAATATTTTCATCATGGAGGAATCGCGGGCCCTGCACCAGGATATCCGTCCACTGCGGGTGGCCCTGTTAAATCTCATGCCCCTGAAAAAAGTGACCGAAGCGGATCTTCTGAGGAGCCTGTCCAACACCTCCCTGCAGGTGGAACTGGACCTTTTGTACATGGACATCCATGAATCGAAGAACACGCCCAGGGAGCACATGGAGGTTTTTTACAAGACCTTTGAAGAGGTGAAGCACAGGAAATACGACGGACTCATCATTACCGGGGCTCCGGTTGAATTGATGGAATTTGAGGAGGTCGATTACTGGCCCAAACTCTGCGAAGTGCTCGACTGGAGCCTGAATAATGTAACCTCCACCATGCATATTTGCTGGGGTGCACAGGCCGGATTGTACCATCATTACGGGATACAGAAATTCCCCCTCCCCCGGAAGGTGTTCGGAGTTTTTGACCATCTGATCTCGGATCCGAAGGTCCCGCTGGTTCGTGGGTTTGACGACATTTTCCCTGCACCTCATTCCAGGTATACCGAAAACCGGATGGAAGACATCCTGAAACACCCTGATCTTCATCTCCTTGCCTGGTCCGAAAAGGTGGGATCCAACATCGTCCTTTCCAGAGATAACCGGCAAATTTTCATTTCCGGCCACCTGGAATACAATCCCCTCACCCTTAAGAATGAGTATGAAAGGGACCTTGCGAAGGGACTTCCCATTGAAGTACCTGAGAACTATTTTCCCGGCAACGATCCCTCCAATCCTCCGGTCATTCGCTGGCGTGCGCATTCCAACCTCCTCTTTTCCAATTGGTTGAATTATTATGTTTACCAGGAAACTCCGTATGACTGGGAATAAGTGGCTTACATGTATATATCTTTGATTCCAGGTTCCGGAATTTAAAAATAGTCCATATAAAGACCCTCTATTCAACACATAATCCTATATTTGCAACAAAGTGTTATGTTTATGCGAAATAGTGACACGTTTTGTGTGAATTTCCTTGGGTAATAACACGAAAAAAGCCGGGTTTCCCGACAGTGATGAAGGTTGATCAGTGAATGTAATTTGATATGCATATTTCGGACGGCATTATCGGAACGGAACTTTGTGTTGCGGCGCTGGCTGCAAGTGGTGGATTAATTTACCTGACTTCCGGAAGGACGACACAGGAAGAGATTCCGAGGATGGGAATAACCGCTGCTGCTCTCTTTGCCCTTTCCACCATTCATATTCCTCTGGCCGGCACCTCCATCCATCCCGGATTCTACGGTTTGGCCGGAATTATCCTGGGGCGCAGATCGGTTCCGGTGATCTTTACAGCGCTTTTGTTTCAGGCATTGATTTTTCAGCATGGCGGACTCCTCAGTCTTGGGGTGAACACCCTGAATATGTCGGCCGGAGCCCTTGCAGCCTGGAAAATCTGGGAAATGAGGAAATTCCCCCTGCTTTTTCGGGCAGGACTGGCGGGTTTTGCGGGTGTTTTTCTCCCGGCGGTTCTCATGACATTCGAATTCTTACTTTCGGGCTACGGAACGGGAATTGCCTATTTTTTCTCTGTTTACCTTCTTACCGGAGCTCTGGAAGCAGCGCTTACCCTGTCGTCCGTAAAGTTTTTACTAAAAGTGAAACCAGAAATAATTGCTTAATTTTTAATCAACTACTTGACGTGAAAATAATCATTTTCTTAGTATTATCGATCCTCACCTGTGTGGATGTCTTTTCCCACGGAGTTGAGTTGAAATCCGAAGAAATGCCTCCGTTTGTAATGGTTCAGGCGGGCTTCTCGGATCACCATGAGATTCGCAACATGAACATTCAGGTATTCTCGCCCGGATCCGATGAACTTTATCAGGAAGGAAAGACGGATGTCCATGGTAAGTTTGGTTTTGGTCCTGACCGGACCGGAACCTGGAAAGTCATTGCCGACGACGGGATGGGTCACAGAAAAACCCTCGAAATTACCGTGTCCGACAGTTTCTTCTCCGGAAAGGAGGAAGCATCTCCGGAGGAAATTATTCCTGAGCAGGGGATTCATGAGGAAACTATGTCGGATCATCATCATGAATTTCAATTTGCCGGGGTCCCTCTTTTATACCGGATCATCTTCGGTTTCGCCATTATTCTCGGGCTTACCGGGATTTTATTCGGATTTATGTCGAAGAAGAGGAACCGCTAAACAGCTTAGGTTTTGAAGCACGATTACATTGATAAATACAGCAACCTTGAGAGTCCGCTACACAGACTCGATCCCAGGCTGAAAATCATCGCCTGCTTTGTTGCCATATTTATTATTATTTCGGCTCCCCGTTTTCGCTTCATGGATTATGGGCTTTATCTCCCCCTGGTACTTTTGCTGATACCCCTTTCGAGGGTACCTCTGGCTTTCGTGCTAAAGAAATGCCTTTTCGTGTTTCCTCTGATTCTGGCTGCAGCGGCCCTCCTGCCTCTTTCCTCGGGTTATCTTACCCTGGAAGAATTAAGAAACTACAATTTTAATTTACCCCTGAGTCTGATCATGAAAGCCCTTTCGGCCCTGGTCCTCCTGATAATCCTGACTTCCACGGAGCGATTTGATCATTTGCTTCAGGCACTCCGAAAGCTGAAGATGCCGGGGGTCATCGTACAGATCTCGGCATTGTTGTACCGGTATTCCTTCATATTCCTTGATGAGGTACTGAAAACCACCCGGGCAAGGGTTAGCAGAACCCCCGGAAGGTTGCAGGGCAATCGGTTCAGAGTATACGGCAACCAGGCTGCCATCATTTTTATCCGCAGTTGGGACCGGGCCCATATCATTCATCAGTCCATGCTTTCGCGCGGATTTACGGGTGAAATGCCCTCTCTCCGTGCGGAAATCCTCAAGCGGCGGGAGGTCCTTTCAACCCTTATTTTTCTTTTGATTCTCCTGATAATTCGGTTTAACCCTTATATTTTCCGGTAGATGGCAGCAGCAGTTGAAATAAAGGACCTTTCATTCTCCTACGGAAAAGGAAAACCCGTGCTGGACGGGATCAATTTGTCAGCGGGTCCCGGGGAAAAAATAGGGATCATCGGACCTTCGGGTGCGGGGAAATCTACCTTGTTGCTTCACCTCAACGGGATCCTCCCGGGTGAGGGTGAAGTACGGATCGGGGATGTTCCGGTAAGGAAGAGCACCTTACCTGAGATCCGAAAAAAAGTGGGTCTGTTATTTCAGAATCCTGACGATCAGCTATTTAACCCCACCGTAGAAGAGGACGTGGTTTTTGGTCCGAGGAATTTCAGGATGCCGGAAGCAGAGATTGAGGAAAGGTTAAGGAAGACCCTGATTCAGCTTAAACTGACGGGCTTTGAAAAAAGGGTATCCCACCACTTATCGCTCGGGGAAAGGAAGCGTGTGGCCCTGGCTACGGTCCTGATTATGCAACCGGAGGTGATCGCCTTTGACGAGCCCTTTTCCAGCCTGGACCCCTCCATGATCGAGCAGCTGATCAGGATTATCAATTCCCTGGATGCCACCCTGTTCATTGTTTCACAGTCACTGATCCCCCTGGTGGGATGCTGTGACCGGATCGCCATCCTTTCCGGGGGAAAAATCCTTAAAACGGGTGCGCCGCTGGATATTATCCGGGATGCGGAGTTGCTGAGGAGTTGCGGACTGGATATGGATCATTATTTCGGAATTTGTAGAAAAATAATTGATTATTAGTATTTTAGCCTTGAGGAAATCATACAAAAAACAGTTAAAAACGAAAAGGAATTAAGAAAGATTGAATGTGAATATGTATTATTAAGACTGAAGGGACCAAAAGAAAGGAAATGGATTATGTATGAAAACCTGTCATTATACCCAAAGGAAGTAACAGTAAAGAATTTGGCGGCTCTGAAGAAGGAAATTCTCCGGTATGACAAGCTGATCATTGCGTTTAGCGGCGGACTCGACAGTGCGTTGTTGCTTGCCGTGGCCAGTGAAGTTCTGGGTGAGAAAGTGCTTGCGGTGATCTCTGATTCCCCTTCCGTGCCGCGGAGCGAGCTGAATTCGGCCATGGAATTTGCGCGAAAGACGGGAGCCCGGCTAAGGGTGGTGAAAACCAGGGAAACCGAAAAGGAAGATTATATTCTGAATCCTGTTAACCGTTGTTATTTCTGCAAGACCGAGCTTTACGATCATATCGAAGAGGTGGCGACCGAAGAAGGGATCCGGTATATTGCCAACGGCACCAATATGGATGATCTGGGAGATCACCGGCCCGGACTGGTGGCAGCCGACGAGCACCAGGTGGTGAGTCCGCTGAGAGACGCCGGACTAAAGAAAGAGGATATCCGAATGATTGCGAGGATGCTTGAGTTGGAGGTATGGGACAAGCCCCCCAGTCCCTGTCTTGCCTCCCGTATTCCCTACGGCAGGAAGGTGACCCCGGAAAAGCTGTCCCAGGTGGAAGCAGCAGAAGAGTTTGTCAAGTCTTTGGGAGTAAAGGAGTTGAGGGTAAGGCACTTTGATGACAAGGCTATACTTGAGGTCAATCCCCTGTTCCTGGATCAGGTAAGGGATCGTTTTGATTCCATAGAGGCCAGATTCAGAGAAATCGGGTTTCAGGATATTGAAATCAAAGAATTCCAGAGTGGTTCCATGAATAAACTGGCAAATATCGATGCAAAAAGACAAGCTTAGACAATTACTCAACGACATCCGGGAGGATAAGGTAAAGGTGGAAGATGCGCTGGAGAAACTCCACAATCTCCCTTTTGAAAACCTGGGGTTTGCGAACCTCGATCATCACCGCTCCCTCCGCAGGGGGCATCCGGAAGTCGTCTTTTGTGAAAATAAAACTCCGGAGCATGTCGGGGAGATTTTCAGCAGGCTTTCGGAGTACAACAATGTGCTGGGTACCCGTGCCTCTGTCGGGATGTACGAACAGGTGCTGAAGAGACTTCCGGGTGCGGTTTACAATCCGGTAGGCCGAACCATCACTTACGAGAAGGAAAAAGTGGCTTTGCCCGAGGATGACAGTAAGCATATTCTGGTCATCACTGCCGGCACAACCGACATTCCTGTGGCCGAGGAGGCTA
Source organism: uncultured Bacteroidaceae bacterium (assembly GCA_964572225.1). Lineage (GTDB taxonomy): Bacteria > Bacteroidota > Bacteroidia > Bacteroidales > CAZNFR01. Next base: position 1,748 of record CAZNFR010000095.1, on the reverse strand, counting down.
TTGAGACCGCCCGTTTTATGGGCAATCATGTTCGCTCCCTCTTCGATGTAGGGGTGGCCGGGATTCACCGTCTCTTCAACAACAAGCATCATATCGATAATGCGAATGTGATCATTGTTGCGGCAGGAATGGACGGAGCCCTGCCTTCGGTGGTTGGCGGACTGGTGGAAAAGCCGGTGATTGCGGTGCCGACCTCGGTGGGATACGGCGCCAGTTTTAACGGGGTCGGCCCTCTGCTCACCATGCTCAATGCCTGCGCGCCCGGGGTTTGTGTAATGAACATTGACAATGGCTTTGGAGCAGGCTATTTTGCATCCATGGTCAACAAATAAAAACAACATGAAGATCGCTTATTTTGACTGCTTTTCCGGGATCGCCGGCGACATGCTTATTGCTTCATTGCTGGATGCCGGACTCGATTTTGGCTACCTTGAGAAGGAGATCGCTGCACTCGGACTGGGGAAGGTGAAACTCAAAAGCCGGAAGTTGGTGAAACAGAACATCGCCTCCACCTATTTTGAAGTGGAATACGAAGATCAGCATCATCACCGGCACCTGAAAGATCTTTATGCCCTGGTTGAAAACCGTGGATTGCCGGCTGGGATTGAGGAAAAAGCCAAAAAAGTCTTTCTTAGCATTGCAGAGGCGGAGGCCAAAATCCACGGGATGCCTCTCGAAAAGGTTCATTTCCATGAGGTAGGGGCCATCGACACCATTGTGGATGTGGTGGGAGCCCTCCTGGCATTTGATAAACTGGGAGTGGAAAAAGTCGTTTGCTCTCCCCTGAATGTAGGCTCCGGATTTGTCACCTTCTCCCATGGCAAATTCCCCGTTCCGGCGCCGGCTACTGCGGAGATCCTAAAAAACACGCCAACCTATTCCACGAATTCACAGGGGGAGCTGGTTACCCCCACCGGAGCTGCGGTGATTACCACCCTGGCCGACAGTTTCGGGGATATGCCGCCTATGAAGGTGGGGTCCATTGGATACGGAGCCGGAACCCGGGATTTCGAGCATCCCAACGTAGTGAGGGTATACATTGGTGAAGGGATGAGCAGTGCGGAAACGGATGAGATCTTTGTGTTGGAAGCCAATATTGATGATATGAATCCGCAGTTTTATGAACCGGTAATGGAAAAGCTTTTCACTGAAGGTGCCCTAGACGTATTCTTTACCCCGGTACAGATGAAGAAAAACCGTCCGGCCACCAAAATCACCGTTCTTTCCCGGCCCGGCGATGAGAAGTTGCTAAGCAGTCTGATGCTTCGGGAGACCACTACCCTGGGTGTAAGAATGCGAAAAGAATCAAGAATGATCCTGGAAAGGGAAAGCAGGGAAATGGATACCCCCTACGGAAAGGTAAGAGTGAAGATTTCCGGACTAAAAGGAGAAACCTATCACCGCAGCGTGGAATACGAAGATCTGAAAAGGATCTCTGAGGAAACCGGGGAAAGTATCCGGGCCGTTTCAGAGAAAATTCAAAAATACCTTTAAGGATATGGCTCTCACTTCAACGGAAAAGAAAGCTACTTAATCCTACCTTCTTATCTAGCTAACAGGCTCTTATCTCCATGCATGGCAGAAAAACCTGTTGTTGCCCATGTGAGTGCATTATCTGTAAACGAATAAGCAATATTTAACTTTGGTAAAGAAATTGCAGGAGTCTTTCCCTTTGGCAACCTCGCCCGTTTGTGGCTACTTCCACAACTACTCCCCTAAATTTGACTATGGACTATTCCTTATCGTCG
>CAZNFR010000094.1:0-12211 GCA_964572225.1 uncultured Bacteroidaceae bacterium | reverse complement strand
GGGGTTGAGGGGTTGAGGGGTTGAGGGGTTTAGCTTGTCGTCCCATCCCCAGATCCCTGGATCCCCAGATCCCCATTCTTCCCATCCCTAAATCCCCATATCCCTAAATCCCCCTTCTTCCTCAATCTTCACCAACTTATTCAAAATCGCATACACCGTTAACCCCGATATCGTTTTGATTCCCAGCTTGTTGGTTATATTCTTCCGGTGAGTAATCACCGTGTGAGTGCTCAGAAAAAGCTTATCTGCAATATCCTTGTTTGTGAATCCTTTGGCTACGTAGGTGAGAATGGTCTTTTCACGATCGGAAAGCTCGTTGGAGAGGATCCCCGGCTCCATTTTTTTGTACACCGGATTGACAAGGTCTTCCAGCTTACGGTAAATGGAATCCCTCGGATCGTTGATGTCGATCACCTCCCGGAACTTCTCCAGAAGTCCCTTTCGGTAGGGCGGAGTTGAAATGATGGCGATACCCTGCTTCGAAAGCTCAAACTTCAGTTCGAAATTGCGGTACCTCTCCTGCTCATCAAACAAGGAGGGATTGATTGCTACAAAATCAGGGCAACATCGGCCGATCTCCGAATTCAGGTTGTCCAGAGAATCCATCTCAGCCAATACCGTGGCATGCTCTATCCGGTTGATGATGGACACCATCCCCTTCCTGATCAGGTAAGACCGTTCCCCCACTATGAATCCCACCCTGTCCATGCTCACTATCCTTCCATTAGTTTGCTCTCCATACCTGCCACTTTGGGAATCAGCACCTTGTCTTCCAGCTCCGCGTGTGCATTCAGATCCTTTTCCAGCCGGAAAAGTTCCATCAGGATGGCATTGCAAAGGGATTTATTCTTAAAAGGAGGAAGGTATTTAATGATGATGTTTTTCAGATCGTTCAGCTTCTCTTCAATGTTATCGTGCTCCCGGGCAAAATCATTGATGGAATACTCCCGGATTCGCTTCTCAAGTTCCGCGTCCAGCTTACCCTCCAGCCAGGCCTTTTCCACCCTGAGTACATAAGGCTGGATTTTTTTCTCCTCCTTGGCGATATGATTATCCAGCTCCACCACGTACTCCCGGAAGAAATTTAATACCAGACGGGCATTCTCGGGTTCCACATCCTCCTCGCTCACCAGATTGCGGATCATCGCCTCCAGTCCGGGAATCTTATCATTCATATAATACGCATGGGTCTTCTCAAGGTAATCGACAATCAGGCTCACCGGAAAACTGCCCAGATCCACCTGAGGTACATAATCCTCATCAATGAAAGAATTGGTGATCTCCAGGAAAAAATCCAGGTTTACCCCGCTTTTGCTGCATACCTCTGCTACGGTCGACTCCCCAAAGCCGAGATCAATCCCAAACCGGGTTATGACCGGAAGAAGAGAATAGTTCTGATGAACCACATCAGCCATCTTCATTTCGGCAGTAATGTTCATGGTTGTTTTTATTTAATCCTGATAAATTTAGTAAATCTATCCGAGAATGCCTTATCCGTAGTCCTCCACATCCTTTTCCCGCAGTCCGAATTTCTCACCTTTCTCCTCATTACCAAGGGGTTCCACATGAACAATGATGTCGTAAACATTGGGAAGCTGAAGCTTGATCTGCTTCTCCACCTTTTGGGCAATATCGTGGGCATCGTGAACGCTCATCAGCGGCTCCACCTCGATATCCATGGAGATCATATGCAGATTACCGATCTTTCGTACCCGAACGCGGTGGGGATTATGTGCCCCCTTCACTTTTTTAACGGCCCCGAAGATCTCACAGTACAAAATGGGATCCTTCATCCCGTCCATCAACTCCATATTCGTCTGGAAAAAGATCTGCACTCCAACCTTGATGATCCAAACCGAAACGGCCAGGGCAGTAATGGTATCAAAAATGGGCATGTCCAGAATAAAGGTGAAGAAAAGTCCGACCAGCACCCCGCTGGATATCAACACATCGTTTTGCATGTTCTTCCCGTTGGCCTTAAGCATGAAGGAATCCACCTTCTTGCCGGTCCGCCGCAAATACACAGACAATCCCATTTTGGCCACGATGGAAAAAACCGTCACCCAAACAGCCAGGGTCGATGGCAGGTCCGGAATCTCCCCGCTCACCAGCCTCGAAATCGTCGAAATCATTAATTGTGCCCCGGCAAAAAGGATCACAAAGGAAAGCGCTTTGGTCGCCACGGTATCGGCCTTTTCATATCCATAGGGAAAACGAATGTTGGGAGGCCGCCCCAGCACCCTTGCCGTAATCAGGGTTATGAAAGAGGTGGCAATGTCACTCGCACTGTCAATCCCGTCGCCCACTACCGCCAGCGACCCCGCAATGAGTCCGACGGTAATCTTCAGCAAGGCCAGCATCAAATTACCCATAATGCTGATCCAGGAGGCACGGATGATGGTTTTTTGCCGGGAATTCATGGGGTAAAGATAGGGAAAGAATGGGAAGAATGGAGATCTGGGGATTTGGGGATTTGGGGATTTGGATCAACCCTGCATGCAAGACTGATCGATGCCAATGAGAATTTCATCCCGGGTACTTTTGTAAATGCAGAAATCATGATCTCCAATGGCGAATTTACAGCCATACCCTCCGGAGGAGTTGTGACCGGTGCGGACGTAAGTTATATCTTCATAAAAGAAAACGGGCATTTTCAACGAATTCCGGTCAAAACAAGGATGCAGGATTCCATTTTTCTGGCCTTAATCGATCCTCCTCATACTATTTTAGAGGCAGATGTCGTTACAAAGGGAGCCTATTTTTTAAATGCAGCTCTTGAAAGCAGTGAAGAAGAGTAATATATTTGTAGAAATTTTTTATCCACAGCAAAAATGGAAAACACAACCCACAATACCCAAACCCCTGAGAATAAAGGAGGAAAGCAAAATCTCACTTACCTTTACATACTCCTTTCTGTGCTGGGTGCAGCCCTGCTCATACTGGGCTATCTGTATTTCGATCAGAAAAAGGAAAGCGAAGCGGTGATCGCACAACTCGAAGAGTATTCGACCTTTATTGAGGAGAAAAGGGACTCTCTGGAAACCGAATTGAAAGGGATCATTGTCCAGTACGATTCCCTCAAAACCAATAACGACACCATTAATCTTCAACTGGAAGAACAACAGGATAAGATCGAGCGACTCCTTCGTCTCCGGATGAGCGATGCCGAAAAAATCCGTAAGTACGAGAAAGAGCTCGGGACCATCCGGAAAGTGTTGCGCAGCTATATCGTTCAGATCGACTCCCTCAACACAAGGAACCAGATCCTTACGGCCGAAAATATTCAGCTCAGAACCCGTGCTTCCGAGGTGGAAAATAAAAATGTCCAGCTCTCACAGGAAAAAGAACAGTTGGAAACCATAACCGCCGAGGCTAAATCCCTCATCGCAGCCAATATTAATCCTGTTCCCCTGAATCAGCGAAGCAAGGAAAACGATAAGGTGAGGAAGGTGGAAAAAATCCGGGTAGACTTTACCGTGCGCAAAAATTCGGTGGCCGAAGCCGGACCCAAAATGATCTACCTCCGCATAGTTCGACCCGATGAGGTGACCCTATCATCCGAACAGGCCGGGACCATCGTGGTGGAAGGAACAGAAATTCCCTACTCGGCCCAGAGAGAGATTATCTACGAAAACGAAGATATTCCCGTTTCCATCTTCTGGGACAATACCGGAGATCTCATCGCAGGTAACTATCAGGTGGACCTCTACGCCGAAGGAAGATTGATCGGGGAATCGGAGTTTATCCTGAAGTAAAATCAGATCGGGAAAAATATTTCAATGATTTGAAATGAATTCTGATCCTCGGGTCAGAATTTTTTTTTTATAAAATCGCCCAGGGAAAAAATTGAACCTTCCACAAGAAAGCGAACCGGAAGTTGGAAGGTTATCCTCAAATTATTTTACACCCGGAAAAAATCTTCAATAATTCCATCGGCGAGGAAAATCCCTTTCTCGGTTAAACGGAATTTCCCCTCCGATTCTTTCAGTTTTCCCTCCACCAGATACCGCCGCATTTTTTGGAGGGTATATTTAACATAATTATCGCCAAATCTCTCCAATATTTGATCACGGCTAAAGCCCATAGAGGTGCGAAGTGAAGTCATAATATACTCATTGTATTGGTCGTCCACGCCAAGTTCCTCACGTTCACTGACTTCGGAGGACCCATTCAGCATAAATTCGATATACTTTTTATTGGAGTTTATGTTCCAGGAACGGCAGGATCCGTCGAAGGAATGTGCAGCGGGACCAATACCCGCATATTTTTGCTGGGTCCAATAGATCATGTTATGTCGCGACTCAAAACCGGGGAGGGCAAAATTGGAAATTTCGTAATGGAGGTAATTCCGACTCAAGAGAGTATCGCGCAGGGCCCTGAACATTTCCTCGCTTTTTTCCTCTTCCAGGGGACGGATGCGATTTTTTTTCCTCCAGTGATCGAAAACCGTCCCGGGCTCAAAAGTAAGATGGTAGGCTGAAATATGGGGAAGCTTGTACTTAAGGGCTGCCTGCAGGTTTTTTTTCCAGTCCGAAAGGCTCTGACCCGGAACTCCATAAATCAAATCAATGGTAATGTTCTCCAGTCCCTCCTCCAGGGCACGCTCAATGGAAAGTCCGCCCTGCCTTGCGGTATGGGTCCGGTTCATCAGCTCCAGGTCGCGGTCATGAAAGGATTGAATTCCGATGCTCAGTCGGTTCACCCCTTGATTTTTCAGCATCCGGATATAGGAAGTATGCAGATCGTCCGGATTGCATTCCATGGTAAATTCGACCGGGTTGTTGAATCGGAAACAACGAAAGGCTGTTTCCCGAAGCTTTGCCAGATGGTCTTCACTTAGGAGAGACGGAGTCCCGCCGCCAATATAAAAGGTGCTGAAGCGGGTTTCCCGGTATAATTCCTGCTTGCGCTCCATCTCCAATACCATGGCATCGACCATGGCCGGAATGTATTTGAGGGAAACTGAAAAATGAAAATCACAATAGCGGCAAGCCCTGCGGCAAAATGGAATATGGAGATAAAGACCTGCCATATTTTTGAATTAGAGGAGTTTCGACCCGGATTTTAGTGTTATCTTCGCACGAAAGCTGAAAATCCAGGCCAAAAAATGATCAGATATATGGCTAAATATACAAAATCGTTGCTGATTGCCATCATTATTTTGATCCTTAGCTTCATTCCCCTCAACACCAACTCCGAGGGGAACTTCCTGAATATCCCCCATATCGATAAGATCGGACACTTTTTCTTTTATGCCCTGCTGGGTTTTATGGTACTCTGGGAATCGAAAATCAAAAGGGAGATCAGCTTTGCCGGACTCCTGAAGATTTTTCTGCTGCTGATCGTATTTGGATCGCTTATCGAATTCGGACAGTATTTTCATCCATTACGAACGGCCAGCTGGCTGGATCTGATCGCAGATCTGGGTGGAGCTCTTTCTTCCGCTCCTCTTTATTTTGCATTTCTGAGACTTAGATCCTGAAAGCTTTACCGTCGGCATCAGCAATTACCTCGGCTAAGGTAGAAGCCTGGAAAAGGGATTTCATCTCATCCCGCAAAACTGCATAACGACTGTGCAGAGCACAGGGCTGATCCTGCTCCTCACAATACATATTGCCGATGGCACACCTGCGGAAATTGTCGTCCCCGTCAATGATGGCTACGATGTCCATCAGAAAAATTTCGGCCGGATCCTTTCCCAGGCCGAAACCCCCGTTCGGACCCTTGGTGGAATCAAGCAACTTTTGCTTGGCAAGGGATTGAAGGATCTTACCCAGGAAAGGACTGGGAACCTGGAGATCGGATGATATTTTTTTAATCCCGATCTTCTCCCCGTTCCGGGCATTCAGCGCCAGGTATATCACCGCACGCAAGCCATATTTACAGGTATTGGATAACATACATGTGGATATTAAAGAGGTATTTTGCGAATTCTGCGCTCGTGCCTTCCGCCATCAAATTCCGTGGTCAAAAAGATCTCTACCATCCTTTTCGCCAGATCCACAGATACAAACCTTGCCGGCAGAGAACATATGTTGGCATCGTTGTGAGCACGGGTAAGGCGGGCAACCTCTTCGCTCCAGCAAATCCCGGAGCGAATTGAAGCATGCTTGTTTGCCGTCATGCTGATTCCGTTTCCGGTACCACAAATCGAAATCCCGTAGGCATATTCCCCGCTTTCAATCTTTCCTGCAAGTGCGTGCCCAAAATCAGGATAATCCGTGGCAGCATCATCATAGGTCCCAAGGTCTTCAATCTTTAATCCTTTATCTTTGAGAAAGGAAATAATCTCCTGCTTGAGCGAAAATCCGGCGTGATCGGATGCAATGACAATGGAATCAGTAATCATGGTGAGATATTTGTACAATACTCAAAATTAGTATAATAATTTAAGACCTGAAAGTATTATAAATGCAGGCGCTGAAAATCCCCTGCTGCCGATGAGAATGACAGGCAGGAATGAAGGAGGGCGAATAATAGTAAAATACTGAATATTAGTTGAATATAATAAAAGTTAGGAAGGAGGGTTTTTTCACTTTCCCTGTTAAATGATTGTTCAAAATATTCAGAAAAAAAGTAAAAAATAAGCTTGACTTCCGGATTTCTATGCTGCTTAAAAATTCCGCCGAAAAATCCAACAAAAATTTTTTACTCCCTTTTAAAAAATATCAAACAATATTTGAACAGGAAAAGGGTATTTATGATACGAAAATTTTTTAAGAACAAGTGCTATTAACAGCTTGTTAATAATTTGGAAGGTGCATGATTTTCAATTAAAAAGCATGTTTATCTTTGTTAAATATTTGTTGCAAATTTGTTATTAATGAAGGATGCAATTTATTCCTGGAAAATTATTAACAGAATCAACAGGATATCATCATCATCATAAAAGATTTAAATTAATTTATAGTAATAAAAGAATAATGAATATTGTTGAAAAGGAAAAAGTGGACCTAAGCAAAGGGTTTGTTGATCTCGAGATTGAAAAGAAGGTGGATATAGTGGCTGAGATTGACCGAATGAGAAAAGAAAAGAATGTGGTGATTATGGCCCATTATTACCAGGAGGGTGAGATTCAGGATATTGCCGATGTGGTGGGTGATAGTCTGGTACTTGCTCAGAAAGCCGCAAAAACGGATGCAGATATAATTGTACTTGCCGGTGTTCATTTTATGGCTGAAACGGCAAAAATCCTTTCACCTCAGAAAAAGGTTCTGATTCCTGATACCAATGCCGGTTGTTCTCTGGCAGATTCAGCTCCCCCGGAGGAGTTCCGGAAGTTTAAGGAAAAATACCCGGATCATACGGTAATATCTTATGTTAATACAACCGCAGAGATCAAGGCCATGACCGATATTATCTGTACTTCTGCCAATGCCCTGGCCATTGTAAACAGTCTGCCGAAAAACGAAAAGATTATCTTTGCTCCCGACCGGAACCTCGGTAATTACATTAAAAGCATTACCGGACGGGAAGATATGGTAATATGGGATGGGGCCTGTCATGTGCATGAAGAATTCAGCCTTGAAAGAATACTGGAACTGAAAAAGGAAAATCCCGACGCCAAAGTGATTGCGCATCCGGAATGCGAAAAGCCGGTACTGATTATTGCGGATCATATTGGTTCTACTTCCTCGCTGTTGAAATTTACCGGGGAAGATCCGGGGAATAAATATATCGTTGCTACCGAATCGGGCATTCTTCATCAGATGCAAAAGGAGAATCCAACTAAAATATTTATTCCAGCTCCCCCGAAAGACAGTACCTGTGCGTGTAATGATTGCAAGTTCATGAAGCTGATCACCATGAAAAAGCTTTATAACTGTCTTAAATATGAAGTTCCGGAGGTTCAGGTGGAGGAAAGTATCCGTAAAAAAGCGGAAGGTTCCATTCTTAGAATGCTGGAAATATCCGAACGACTCGGATTGTAATGGCAATTTTGTAAATTTGTTTGGCATGAAAGTTTTTATTTATCTGATTATTATAGGATTGTCCATTCCCCTTCCGGGTATTTCCCAGGAACAGGAGAACGGGTATACACAGATTTTCTACCCTAACGGACAGGTTTCCAGTGAGGGTATGATGAGAGACGGGAAACCGGATGGGTACTGGAAAACATATTATACTACCGGGGTTATTAAATCGGAAGGACTAAGAACCAATTTCCTACTCGACAGTACCTGGACTTTCTATAATCAAAGAGGGGAAGTAACGCAGAGAATCGATTATCGTCTTGGAAAAAGGAACGGGTACAGCATAAGCTATAGTTATGAAAATACCACCGATGGGGTGGTGGTGGCCAGGGAACTCTATGTGAATGGAATAAAGGAGGGAAGATCCTATTATTATTATACAAACGGAAATCTTAAAGAAGAGGTATATTATGAAGAAGGGAACCGGGAAGGACCCGGAAGGGCTTTTGATGAAGACGGTACCCTTGTTGCTCTGCTGGAATACCATAACGATTACCTTATTGAAAGAATCCGCATAAACCGAACGGATAATGAAGGCAGAAAACAGGGTCAGTGGATGGAATTCTACGAGGATGGAACGGTAAAAAGGGAAGTTTTTTACAAGGATAATCAAATTGATGGGGTATATAAGGAGTTTCAACCCAACGGAAACCTCAGCCTGATTATGGATTACGAAGAAGGAAGAATCGTGGAAGAAGATGAAGATGAAATCCTTGCAGAACAAATTGAAATCCGTAGAGAATTTGATGATGAAGGAAACGTAATATTTCAGGGCAGTTTTAAAGAGAATGTTCCGGTTGGGATTCATCGTTTTTATAATTCGGAAGGGGAGGTAATCAATGCATTTTTATACAACGACCTGGGAGTAAAGATTGCGGAGGGAATTGTTGATGAGCAGGGAAACCGGATAGGAGAATGGAAAGATCTCTATCCCGATGGTAAAGTGAAAGCAACCGGTATCTACAGGAATAATCAAAAAAGCGGAACCTGGAATCACTACTATCCCAACGGTCAGGTAGAACAGATCGGAGGGTATCTGAGAGGTTTGCCTGACGGGGAATGGATCTGGTATTACTCCGATGGAAGTATCCTGAGAGAGGAAAGCTATTTTAACGGACGTGAAGATGGTAAAATGATCGAATATAATGAGCTGGGTGAAGTGATTACCGAAGGGGAGTTTATTAATGGAGAGAAGGAAGGGGAATGGGTTTACCATGCGGGCGATCATATCGAAAAGGGCAGATATCAGACCGGACTCAGAACGGGTGTATGGAAGTATTATTATAAGGATGAAACCCTTCAGTTTGAAGGGGAATTCGTGCAGGGACAACCAAGCGGAAAGCATAAGTATTACTATCCTACCGGTGAACTCAAGGAAGAAAGGTTCTATGAAATGGGCATAAGAGAGAGAAACTGGAAGAAATACGACGAGATGGGAAATCTTACCATGACCATTACCTACCGTAATAATATGGAGTACCGGATTAACGGACAAAAAATTGATCTCCCCGATGGCTCTGTGAAAATCATAAAATAGATGACAGAAGAATTTGATCTGAACGAAAACAATCTCGGACCGGTTGAGAAGGAATTGGAACAACAGCTGAGACCGCTATATTTTCAGGATTTTAACGGTCAAAGCAAGATTGTGGATAACCTTAAGGTTTTTGTTCAGGCAGCAAGGCAAAGACAGGAAGCCCTGGATCATGTTCTTTTACACGGTCCCCCGGGCCTGGGCAAAACCACCCTCGCCAACATCATTGCTAACGAGCTGAATGTTGGTATCAAAATCACTTCCGGACCGGTACTCGATAAAGCTGGCGATCTGGCAGGATTGCTTACCGGACTGGAGGAAGGAGATGTGTTGTTTATTGATGAGATCCACCGGCTTTCACCCATCGTGGAAGAATATCTGTATTCGGCAATGGAGGATTATACCATTGATATTATGATAGACAAAGGGCCCAGTGCACGATCCGTGCAATTAAAACTGAACCCCTTTACCCTAATCGGTGCCACTACCCGATCAGGATTGCTTACAAGTCCACTAAGAGCCCGGTTTGGCATCAATTCCCTGCTCGAATACTACGATCATAACATACTTACCGGAATCGTCAAAAGGTCGGCTTCCATTCTGAATGTGGATATTGAAGACCAGGCTGCCCGGGAGATCGCTTCCCGAAGCCGTGGAACACCCAGAATTGCCAATGCTCTTCTGAGAAGAGTACGCGATTTTGCACAGGTGAAAGGAAACGGTTCTGTCGAAATTGATATTACCCGCTTTAGCCTGGAAGCACTGAATATAGACAAGGCAGGTCTGGATGAAATGGATAATAAAATATTGAGAACCATCATTGAGAAGTTTGATGGAGGACCAGTAGGTCTCAATACCATTGCTACTGCTGTTAGCGAGGAGTCCGGAACCATCGAAGAAGTGTATGAACCTTTCCTGATAAAGGAAGGATACATGAAAAGAACCCCCAGAGGAAGAGAGGTTACTCCGCTTGCCTTTAAACATCTGGGAATTTTTAAAAACAAACAGGATACTTTATTTTAGATTTTGTATTTTTAGTTTCGATGAGAGTGGGTTCGTTAAAGGAAAGTACTAAACAAATGTTCAAAAGGCATAGATGTTGTTCGGGATAGCAATGGTATAGCTTGGATTAAAAATAAGTGAAATAACACGAAGTACCCTGAAATTTGACATTTAACTAAGGATCAAAAGAAAGTTCAATAAAACCACTTAAAATATCCTGTTCTATGAAAGAATTTCTTGCAAATCTGGGAATACTGTTTATAATCGGAGGCGCAATTACTGCAGTAATTACTGTTCGTAACGGAGTTCAGTATAATACCGGACTCATAATTAGCGCGGCTCTGGTTATAATCGGACTTGTAGTTTATATTATCCTGAACCGGAGGTTGAATTAGGGACTATTCGTAGAGGTTTCCAACCCTGACCAAACCAGAAAGATTGAGAATACGGATCTTCCTGCCCTGAAGATCAATAAACTGATCTTGCTTGAATTCGGAAAGGAGCCGGATAACAGATTCTGTCGCGGTTCCGACAATGTTGGCTAATTCTTCGCGGGTAAGGGATATCTGAAGATTTCCGTGTTCGTCGAGTCCAAATTCGTTTTTGAGGTGAACCAGGATCTCAGCCAATCTTTCACGAACAGTTTTCTGGGCTATATCTGTTATGTAGGCGTTAGCTTCACCCAGCTCTTTGCAGGTAAGTTGCATAAGTTCGACGGAGAAATTGCCGTTAAGTTTCACGAGTGAGATCAGAGTTTCACCAGAAATATAGCAGGTTACGGCATCTTCAATTACTTCGGCTGTGGTGCATGCAAGTTCATGACTAAGTACGGAGCGGAACCCAATGATATCCCCTTTCTTGGCAAAACGGATTATCTGTTCCTTTCCATCGATACCGGTTTTAAAGATCTTAATAATGCCATTTTCAATACAGAAAAAACCATTGATCCTGTTCCCTTCATGATATAAGGTGCTTCCCCGTTTATAGGAATCCAGCCTGGCTTCCTCGTGCAGACTCTTAAATTCTTCCTCGGTAAGATGACGAAATAAATAATGGGACCGGTTAATGCAATTCTCTAAGCAGTCTGATATGGTGGTTTTCTTCATTCCTAAATCACTCCTTTATCAAGGATAAAATTAGATAAATTCTATTTAATAACTAACTTTGCGACAAAAAAGTTAACTATATAAATACATCAAAGTATGAAGCACACAGTAAATGTATCCTGGTTGAAAGACATGGCTTTTGAAGCAGAGGTGGAAGGTCATAAAATATATGTAGATGCTAAACCGGAAAGCGGAGGGAACAATACCGGCCCTACTCCAAAACCTCTGATGCTTTTGGCATTAGCTGGTTGCACAGGAATGGATGTGGTTTCTATTTTGAAAAAGATGAGGGTGGAATACGACTTTTTCGATATTGAAGTGCAGGGAGAAACCATCGATGATTTTCCTAAGAATTACAAAGAAATGAAGATTATCTACAAATTTAAGGGAAAAGATCTTCCGAAAGATAAGATTGAAAAAGCGGTAAACCTTTCTCAGGATAAATACTGCGGCGTAAGCGCCTCTTATAAGAAAGCCCTCGAACTGAGCTACGAGATTGTTATAGAGTGAAAATGGGGTGGCTAGCTGGGAGGTTATGATTGGTTTAGGGGTTTAGAGGTTTAGGGGTTTAGAGGTTTAGGGGTTTAGAGGTTTAG
>CAZNFR010000093.1:0-12533 GCA_964572225.1 uncultured Bacteroidaceae bacterium | reverse complement strand
TCCGACCTCCACGTCCCGAACGTGGCGCGCTGCCAACTGCGCTACACCCCGAAAAAAGGCTGTTCAAATTGCAGGGCAAAAATAGTTAAAAAATTCTACCTTGCATAAAAAAACCACCTGTACTAAACCATGCTCTTCAACTCACTCGATTTTGCTGTTTTTCTTCCTCTTGTTTTTGCCTTTTATTGGCTTACCCGCAAAAATCTTACTATTCAGAATCTGGTAGTTCTCGCTGCAAGCTATGTTTTCTATGCCTGGTGGGACTGGAGATTTCTCTCCCTTATCGTTGTAAGCACCTGCGTTGATTATTTTGTGGGTTTAAAACTGGCTGTTTCCGGAAAGAGAAGAACCAGGAAAATCCTGTTGTGGACAAGCATTTTAGTCAACATTGGAATGCTGGGGTTTTTCAAATATTTTAATTTTTTTGTCGAGAATTTTGTTGCTGTTTTCTCCTTTTTCGGTCAAAGGATCAGTCCCTCCGGACTCAATATCATCCTTCCGGTTGGAATAAGTTTTTATACTTTTCAGACCCTGAGCTATACCATCGATGTATACCGGAGAAAAATTAGTCCGACCCGCAGTTTTCCTGCCTTTGCTGCCTTTGTTGCATTCTTTCCTCAGCTTGTCGCCGGACCCATCGAACGAGCCGCTAATCTTCTCCCCCAGTTTTTACGAAAGAGAGAATTTGACTATTCCAAAGCCACAGACGGGTTAAGGCAAATGCTTTGGGGATTCTTCAAAAAACTGGTCATCGCCGATAATTGCGCTGTATACGTAAACCAGATCTTTGATAACTCAGCCGAATACCCGGGGAGCACCCTTTTTATCGGGGCCCTGCTTTTCGCTTTCCAGATCTATGGAGATTTTTCCGGCTATTCGGATATTGCGATCGGTACGGCCAGACTCTTTGGGTTCAATCTGATGAAAAATTTTGCCTTCCCCTACTTCGCACGCGATATCGCTGAATTCTGGAGGCGCTGGCACATTTCTCTGACTACCTGGTTCAGGGATTACCTTTATATCCCTCTCGGGGGAAGCAGAGCAGGCTCCCTCAAAAGGATA
Organism: uncultured Bacteroidaceae bacterium; assembly: GCA_964572225.1. Taxonomy (GTDB): domain Bacteria; phylum Bacteroidota; class Bacteroidia; order Bacteroidales; genus CAZNFR01. Next base: position 11,471 of record CAZNFR010000093.1, on the reverse strand, counting down.
AGGAATGTGTTTATTATTTTTCTCGTTAGCGGATTATGGCATGGAGCAAACTGGAATTTTATTATCTGGGGAGGCCTGCATGCATTATTTTTCCTGCCTCTTTTGCTGGGATCAAGAAACCGAAGGCATCTTGGTCCCATCGCCGGGAACCGTATCCTTCCTTCCCTCAGGGATTTTACCGGAATGGTTTTTACCTTTCTCCTAACCCTGATTGCCTGGGTCTTTTTCAGAGCTGAAACACCCGAAATCGCGTTTACTTTTCTTCGGAATCTCTTTTCCCCAGGCTTGTTTACCATGCCGGTAATCCTGCCTAAAATGCTGTTGTTGATCATCGCAGGCTCCATGCTCGTAGAATGGTTCCAAAGAAACCGTGAACATGCTCTCGAGATCCATCTGCTTCAATGGCCGGGCTATCTGCGCTGGACACTCTATTTTTCAATGATCCTCATCATTTATTTCTTTGGAAATTTTTCAGACCAGACCGAATTTATTTACTTTCAGTTCTGATATGAAACGGTTTTTATATAAGGTGAGCCTTTTTATCCTGGGATTCCTGCTGATTAACTTTCTGTTTTATTACCTGGTTGCCCGGCCTGCCATATACCTCAGGTATCTCCACAACTCCGGGTCGGCAGATACCTATAATCTATTTCTTTTGGGTGATTCCCACGCAGCCACACTTAAAGACTATCCTTCCCAATGCGGGATCTTTAATTTCGCTTACGAAAGCGATAATTATCTGGATATGTACTTAAAAACCCTCTACATTTCAAGTTTCGCCGGAAAAGGGGATACCATACTTCTTTCGGCCGATAAGCATACCCTTACGGATTATCGTAAATCTTCAGTCAACCTGTCCCGTAATATTGTTTATGCAGATTATAATCTGAATTATCTGAGGGAAAAGGACAGACCTGAAAACCCGGATTTAAGGTATAGTCCCTTCAACCGTTATTTTCCGCTGCTGAATGGTCACTTTGCCTCATTTTATTCTGAGTATCTCCGGCCTTTTAAGTCGGTCGTTCCCAGGGATTTCTCAAAACTAAGCAAGGAGGTTAAGGAGTTCAACTACCGGAGCCGGTATGAATCGCAGTTTCAGGATAGAAACATGAGTGAATCCCAGGAATACTACCTTCGGAAAATCATTTCTCTCTGCCGGGAAAAAGAGATTTTCCTGATTGGAATCGAATTTCCAATAAGTCAGGGATACTGGAAATACATTGAAGACATACCCTCACGTGCCGCAAATATTCTTAAGACTGAGGGGGTTCCGGTACTGGACCTTCATGATCAGTTCGACCGGCAGGAATCCGTGTTCCATGATCAGGACCACCTGAATCGCAAGGGTGCTGCTCTTTTTTGTGGTTCTCTTAAAGCGCATATAAAGAATTTGTAGTCCCTAAAAAGAAACTTTCGTTTGTAAACAAGCAAAACTTAAACTACCCATCCAGAATGAATACTCAAAAAATTTCGGACAACACCAGGCTCTCAAACTCAAAAGGGTCGCAAACCAAATCGTTGAGACCAACTTTACGATGGACCCTTCAGCCGCTAAAAATAAACAGGATTATTATGAGAAAAACTCTGGCATTTTCTATTTCCCTGGCATTAATCCTGGTTTTTTCATGCACGAATGATCCGGGAGTGGAAGCTGAAAAGTACAGGGTTGTAATTATGACCGATATGACCCATGACGATGGTAATTCTTTGATCCGTTACCTTCATTATTCCGAAATGTTCGATACTGAGGCCATCATTGTTACTCCTCAATTGCCCGATTTCAATTTCGACAGTGAAGGACCATGGAACAAGGCACAGGGCATTCTTTCAGCGTATCAGACCCAGTTGCCACAGCTCAGGAAACATGAACCGGGACTGGCTTCCTGTGAAGAAATTCTTTCTGTGACCAAAAAGGGCAGGGGTGCCTTGCCCATTATCTGGCTTACGAATGAAAAATCCTTCAGGGATTTTATTGCAGGCAGATACGTGGAAAGCGGTTGGGGCGAAATCCGCTTTGAGGACTGGATTGGAGAAGGGCTTAATCCCAATGGAGAAAGTAAGGATTCTGAGGGGAGTGAATTCCTACAGGGTGTTTTTGAAAAAGAGGATGACCGTCCGATCTATGTGCAAATGTGGGGTGGGCCGATTACCTTTATTCAGGCTCTGTATCGCTATAAGCAAAGAAAAGGAGAGGAGGAATTCAACCGACTGCTTTCTAAATTGCATGTTTACGGGATCCTTCTGCAGGATATCACCTTCGATTTTATGATCGATATTGATGAAGTTAAGGCCATGGATTGCGGCATTTTTAACTCTACCGTATCGACTTACGAAGGAGAAAGAAATTCCCCGCGCTGGCTGCTTCATGACGGTGGTCATTTCTGGGATTATTGTTGTCCGGGTAACGACTCACTCAGACCCATTACTTTTCATGAGGTGAATGGTCATGGCCCCCTTTCCGATATTTATGATGGTGGGGGTGAAGGGGATACCCCGGCGTTTTTGTACCTGGTAAGTGCTCGTTACGGACTCAATGATCCGATGGATCCCACTCAGGGAAGCTGGGGTGGTAGATTTCAGCCCATGGGTGATCCGTTTCCGGATGGGTATTATCATACCTGTGGTTTATCGAAAGAGGAGCTTAGAAGATGGTTTGATCCGGCAACCCGCGATTTTAAAACCCGCCTTGATTGGAACCTTAAAGAGCCGGGGGGGGTGAATTGCCGGCCTAATGCAAGACTGGAGGGATATCCGGGCATTCAACCGATAGTAATTAAGGTTGAAGCCGGACAAAAGGTCCGTCTGGATGCTTCACCTTCCTTTGATCCCGATCAAGATGAGCTGATCTTTGAATGGTTCTGGTACTCCGAGTCAGGGGAATACGGTGGATTGAATGCAGGGAGGCCCTTGCTGGTGATCCAGGTTCCGGAAGATATCAGGAACAATGAAATTCACATGATTTTACGGGTAAAGGATAAAACGGAAATGCCCCTGGAATCATACAGGAGGGTGATTCTAAAAGGAAATCAGGAACAGATCGGGCCGGAAAATTACATTCGCAAAAAGAGGGTATTCAGCCCCTAAATATCGATTAAGTAATTGTAAATCAATAATCTATATCCTGACTGATTCGCTTATGCAAATCAGAGGTCGTTCTGGATATTTAACTCTCCCCAATTATGCCCTATCCTCCAGTTCGAACAAAATCTGAAGGGCTTCCTCCCGGGTTTTGCCGCATATTTCCGGTTCGGCCAGAAAACGGGCACAAACCTCCGGCCGGTCAGGATGAGTGAAAATGGCACATCGATAATCATCGGTTAGATGAATACATTTTACTCCCGCAGGTTTGCCTTCGGGCATTCCGGGGATGGGAGAGCTGATGGAGGGGGCGATGCAACAGGCGCCGCAGTTTGTCCGGCAATTCATGGGGTAAAGATAGGGAAAAAAGGGGGATGCATTTTTTTAATCCTTACCTTTGAGCTCCATAGTCCAATTACCAATTACCAATGAAGATTATTTTTAATTTAACGGTGGTTCTGGCCATGACCTTATTGCCTTTATCGCTTGTTGCCGGGGTACGTTATGTTTCAACCTCCGGTTCTGATGAGAATCCGGGCACATATGAGAAACCCTTCGAAAGCATTCAATTCGGGGTTGACCGGACCTTTGCCGGGGATACCCTGATCATAATGGGAGGTGCTTATTACCTTGACAATAATATCAGGATAACGAACAGCGGGGCACACGGAGCCTGGATCACCCTCATGGCCCAACCCGGAGAGGAAGTTACACTCAATGCAAACCGCTTTTTAGCCGAAATGCCCGAAAATACGCGGGGATACAGCTGGATGGCCCAGGGAAGCATTCATATTGAAGGAGTGAGTTACATCAGGATTGAAGGTTTGAGAATCCTTTATTCCCATATGGCCGGAATCATGGTCAGAGGGAAGGGCCATTCCAATTTTGAAATTAAGGATTGTTACATTTTCAGCTCGTACAATTCCGGTATCGGACTCTGGTATGCCGATTCTGTGAGGGTAACCGGTTGTGAGGTAATCGATGCCAATAATCAGGATCATGCTCCGGCCGGCATGCGGAGAAGAAGGGAAGCACCCCATGAGGCCATCTCTGTGGCCGGAACCACAAATTTTGAAATTGACCATAACCACCTTCATCTCTGCAATAAGGAGGGAATAGATGTGAAGGAATTCAGCGCCAATGGGAAAGTCCATCATAACTATGTCCATAATTTACTGCGACAGGGAATCTACATTGACAGTTGGTTTGGGTTACTGCACAATGTGGAAGTTTACCATAATATTGTCCACGATTGCGAATGGGGTATCATGATCAATTCGGAAGGAAAGGATTCCCGAATGGAGAACATCCGGGTTCATAACAATCTGGTTTATAACAATCGGGCAACAGGTATCTCCATTATGACCATGGGGAATAACGAACCCAGAAAGGACATTGAGATTCACAACAACACTGTTTGTTTTAATGGTATGCCGGGCCACTGGAGTGGAAAAACCGGAGGAATGAACATTATGAGCAGCAATGTAACAGGAGTTGATGTTCATCATAATGTTTTTTATAAAAATTATGGCTGCGAAATGGCCACCTATGATGATCCTTCAGACGGGCTGAGTATGCTCCATGATAGAAACATCAGGATTTACCAAAATATGGCAAGTAGCTTTCATGATGTAATTGAACCTCCCGGAGTCTATGAAATCCAGGTTTTTGCCCTGGATGGAGAAGATACATCGCTCACCAATCCTGAGTTTACGGATCCTGCCGGATATGATTTTACTCTAACACTCGACTCACCGGCACGGAATCCTGAACAACAGGAAGAAATCATCTACGGGGCATCTGTCGGTGAATTCAACTATATTTTGGGCATCCTGAAAGGAAAAAGAAGATAGATTCTATTTTTACCTGTACCTTTCTTGTTTTCTGAACAATACCCCTCCTCAAAGGGTTTAGTCTCAGAAAACGGAATTGAATTGAAAGCAATGAAAAAATTTCCCAGGATCATACGAATTCTTATATGGCCGGCCGGCCTGATATTGGTCCTGCTTGTAGCCCTGATCGTCATTCTCAGGGTTGTTCTCCCTGCAAATAATATTACCTATCAGTCCCTTTCTTATCATTTTCCTTCCAGCCTTAGCATAAGCGGATTATCGATCGAAAAGGACGGAAACCTTAATCTTAAGTCAGATACTATATCACTAACCTGGTCGTGGAGTTCACTTCTGAAGGGTCAGCCGGGCTTACGAAATCTCCTGGTTAAAGGACTGAGGGGTCATGTTCGCGGCGGAGAATCGAATGGAAATAAGGAACTCAATATCCCACGATTCCGGGTAAGTGATTTCCGGGCAGAGAATATCTCTTTTCTCTATATTTCGGAATCCGATAGTTTTGATTTTGTTCTGAACCGATTGTATCTGGATTCCATGGAAAGTGCCGATTTGCTTTCGGTCGACAGTCTGTTTCTTACAGGTGTGGAGGCCAAAATCCTAAGCAGCAACAAACCTCCCTCAGAGGATGACAGCACTGTTTTCAGCCTTAAAGGCATTCCTTCATTTGAGCTCAATAGCCTGGTATTACAAAACAGCAGTTTTCTGAGCAGATCCGATAGTTCCCGGCAGTCGGTCAAAGATCTTGACCTGAGCCTTAGTAGTTGGAAAAGTGAGGACCTGTTCTCTCTGAAAATCAATCGCCTGGATTTTATTTACCAGGATAGCCTTGAAATGAATTTGGTGATGGAGGATGGTTCCCTTAACCGGGAATTTGAAACGGATCTTAGCGATATTTCAATCGGACTTCCCGGTACCCTTATTGCGATCGCACAGATTAACGCAAGTTTTAAGGATGAGGTCAGGGCTGAGTTGACCCTTGCCCGATCCTATTTCTCGCTGGGAACCCTTCGTGAATTTGTCCCGGCTGTAAATGAATACCTGAACCCCGGACTCCCCGATCAGGAAAAGGTTTTTCTTAGTGCAGATATCGCTTACCTGGGCGATTCGATCAGGATCAGAATTCTGGAAGTTGAGACTCCGGGAAATATTCAGGCCGAACTTGAAGGCTATCTGCGGATGGGTTCCGACTCACTGCAGGTTTTCGCGGAGCATTTGGGGCTTCAAGCGAATGACGAAGGATTGAAGACCCTTCTGCGGGAACAGGACTATAACCAATTCTTTCTCTGGCCGGACAATCTTGAGCTGAAGGCGAGGGTCCGCTTCCTCCAAAATGATTTGTTTGCGAAAGGAATTCTCGAAACTTCATCAGGAGACATTAACCTGAATATGGAACTTCAATCGCAGGATGAATATTCCTCTTTCAAACTTTCGGCCGGTTCCGATGCCTTGAAGGTGAATGAACTCACGGATATATCCCCGGTTGAGATTACAGGTACTGCCCTTTGGTATGAAATGAATCTCATTACCCCTGCCGATTCCGGCAATAGTGATATGAAAATTAAAGCCGTTGCCAAAGGCATGATCGTGGAAGGAAGCAAAATTGACAGCATCGATTTCGAAATGAATACCCTGGCAGGGGAACAAAAAATGGTGGCCGTGGTTAGGGATGATTCTCTTTCCCTGAATGCCGATGTAGTTCTTTCGGAAGGACCTTCTGCCTGGTCGGATTTTCATATTGACCTGGGATCCCTGTATCCATCCGTTTTTGTTGAAGGATTGAATCCCGGGAAATGGAGCTCGGAAATATCAGGCAAGTTTCTTTCCGGGGAGGACCATTTCAGACTTAAAACTCAAATCTCAGATACCCGGCTGGAGGCCGACAGACTTAATCCGGTCCTCCCCATCCTGAATCTGGAGTTAAGTCTTGCAGATACCCAATTCGAAGCCACCCTTTCTTCGGAGGGCGGGGAAATGCTATATGCTTCAGGAGGCACGAAATTTACTGAATTTCAATTGCCTGTAGCGGAATGGATTGCCGACTTACCCGAAATGACCATAAGGGCAAACACCGGAGTCAATTCAGAAGTGCTGACATGGTTAACCGGAACATCAACTGGTATGGAGCTAAAGGCTTTTACCCTGAAAAAATCGAAACAACAGATTGACCTCAGTGCTGAGGTGGGAAAGGTCTGGTACGGGGAATTGAAGGCCGAAGACCTGAATATGGGTGTCGAAGGTAACCGCAATACTCTTAAGGGAGAGCTAACTCTCGCAAGACTGGATCACCCGGAATTCGAAATGAAGAATTTTCAGACAGACCTGGATTTATCATCTTCTTTTATAAATACCGATATTTCCTTTGAATTTACGGATACCCTTGGAGTATTCAGCATACCTCTTCTGACTGAATTGCAAGATGAAGGATACCTGTTTAGATTCCAGCCCGAAAAGGAGCTAATCATTGCAGACGGTAATTGGGTGATCTCCCGTAATGAAGGCTTAATGGTGAGTGATAGTCTGACCCTGGTCAGGGGAGATTTGGCTATCCATCAGGGAGGAACGGAGCTTTCCTTAAACACCCGTGGCGATGATATATACGTGAAGGCCACAGACCTGAATGCGGCTCCTGTAATTTCCTGGTTTCTGAAAACCGAAAATGCGGAAGCTCTCCTGGATGCAGAAATAGAATTAAACACCGCCTCGCGAAACATGGAATTTTCGGTGAGCTCTGACGCAATCAGTGCAGGGGCGATTCCTCAACTTGCCCTGGAGTTGAAGGGTCGCCTTAGTGATGATAATCTAAAAGCCGATGCCAGGGTTTATAACCAGGACCTTTCAGTCGATGCAGGGGTTTCGAAAGAGGGGGAGGATATCGAGTATCAGCTGGAGCTGACCGATTTTAACCTGATGATCCTAAAAGAGCTGCCTTTCTGGCCTTCTGACGGAGAGATTGCCGGTAGGGTAACCGGACAAATGGAAGGAATTCTGGGAGAGCAGATTCGTAATCAGGGCTTTCTTCTGATAGAGAATGGGAGGATTAATCTTCCAACCCTTCCTTCAGAACTATTTGTTGAAAAGGATTCTCTTTTCTTTGATGGTAGCAGATTGGAATTCAGAAATTTTGAAGTACTCGATACGGAAGGTCACAGTCTGCGGGTTGAGGGCGGATTGGATTATTACCCGGAACCTGAATTTTCCTTGTCAATAAAAAGTGACCGCTTCCGGCTCATTAGTAAAGATGATCCGGAGCCGATAGGAGGCGAAATGATAGTAAAGGCTGATCTCAGGCTGGAAGGGAGTCTGGATGATCTTATGGTTAGCGGCGACATGGGAACCCTGGAGGGGGGAGAGCTGGTCTACCTCACAGAGTCAGGTTTCAACATGGTTGATCCTTCTCAAATCGTCACCTTTATGAGACTTGACGGAGCTGACAGTCTGTCGAAGGTTTCCGGAAATGGAACGAATTCCTTGATTGACTGGGATGTGACATTTAACCTGGCCAATACCGATGTTGAGGTAATTCTGGATCCGATAAGTCAGGAGAACCTGAGGGTCTCGGCCAGCGGTGAGTTGAATCTGCGAAGAGGCAGCAACAGGATTCCAAGGGTTTTTGGAACCATCAGTTCCGGTTCCGGTAGCGCATATCTGGAATTGCCTGCTATACCTGATTTAAATCTTACAGTCGAACAAGCCGAGATCCGGTGGAATGGGCCTCTGGATGACCCTTCTATTAATTTCAGGGGATATGAAACCGTAAGGACAAGTCCGGCAGGACTCGCAGTGCAATTTAGTGAAAGAAAAGATGTAATTCCCTTCAGAGTTATCGTTCGACTGGAAGATGCAAGTCTGTCAGAACTGGATGTCGGATTTGATCTTGAAGGAGGGGATGCCCCCACTCGTGATTATATTTCATCCCTGCCTTTGGATACAAGACAATCTTATGCGATCAATCTGCTGGTTTTTCGTCGATTCGGAGATTCGGATAATCCCGAAAACTCTCTGCTTATCGATAAGGTGACCTCCAAGCTAAATGAAATCTCCCGACGAAATTTGAAAAATACCGATCTCACCTTCTCCGCCAATACCTATGAGGATGAAAGATCCGCCCCTGGTGAGACCAGAACCGACATTAATTATACCTTTTCAAGGGAGTTTCTGAACAGCCGGCTCAGCTTTTCGGTGGGAGGACATATCGGACTGGAATCGGAGGAGTTTGATGAACCCACTCCTGATCAGCTTATGGGAAATATTGAAGTGAAATACCGGATCAGCAATACACCCCCCCTGGTTATTAAAGGAAAACATGAAGAAGTTTATGAAGGAGTGATTGATGGAGATATCCGAAAAACTTCGGTAGGAGTTTCCTTTCAAAAAACCTGGAAGCGCTTCTCCGATATTTTCAACAAAAAGGACAGGAGGCAAAAGAATGAATAGAGAACGGCTCTTCATACTCATTCCCGCACTCGCTCTATTGTTGGCATCCTGTTCAACCACAAAACACCTTGCGGAAGATGAGGTTTTGTATGTGGGTACCCGGAAAGCTGATTTTAAGAAACTTCCTCTCGAACAGGCAGATTGGGAAATCAATGATTTTGCGGAGAAAAGTACAGAGGTGGTTACCCGCCTATGGGAAGCGCCCAATGGTGCACTATTCGGGTTGCCCGTAATTCGCTTTTTACCGGTTAGATTATATATGTACAATTGGTTCTATACGGAAAAAGATTCGGGATTTTCCCACTGGATGATGGAGAATTTCGGTGAACCGCCCATAACCATTGACCAGGTGAATCCTGAAATGAGAGTTAAGTCGGTTGAGAATGTACTTTTCAATTATGGGCATTTTGGGGTGGAAGGTGAATATGAGATCAAATACAGGAAAACGGGACAAAAAGGGATTATTAAATATCAGTTCTATATCCCTGAAGCCTACACCTACCGAAATATTGAAATGAAACTGGAAGATGAACAGAAGGATTTGAGTGAAGATATATATGGATTCCTCAAGGAAAGTAACCTTGAGAGAGGACAGGACTTCAATCTCGATCGTCTGGATGAGGAAAAGAAAAATCTCTGGACCCATCTGCAAAACCAGGGCTACCTCTATTTGAGCGAGGACGATGTGCAACTTATTGCCGATACAACCGCAGGAGAAAGACAGGTGGATCTGCAATTCAGGATCAATGATAAACTCCCTCTTTCTGCTTACAAAAAAGTGAAAGTCAGCCAAAAAGAGATTAGGGTTGATTCAGTAAAATCTACCGGAGAAGATGGTTTTTTCATTTCAGGTGAAGGAGTAAAGATTGACAATTACCTGGTAAACAGGATTTTTGAACTTGGTGAAGATTCCTTGTATTCCATGGATGCCACTCAGAAAACGGTAAGGAACGCGGTTAGCATGGGAATGTTCTCCACTCCGATTGTGGATTATCACCCTTTAGCTGAGGATTCTTCCAGGGCGAAAGCCGTTATGGAACTGAGCACCGGAAACCTGTTCATTCTGGGTATAGACACCGAACTAAGTCAGAAAAGTACAGGGTTCATAGGTCCGGCTCTGGGGCTAAATGTTTCCCAGCGAAATCTTTTTGGGTCTGCCGAAAACCTGGATGTCAATATTAACGGATACCTCGATTTTCCTTATGGAGTATATAGTGAAAGATCTTCAAGGTCATCCGGTATATCCTTTAACACCAGCCTTTCAGCACCCGCACTAAGGAGTCCGATGAAACTAATCACCAGAAATGCCCTTAGCATTCCCAGAAGAGCAGTTTCCCTGGGTGTGGAGTTTAACAATCGCAGGGATTATTTCAAAATCACAGAGTGGAAATCTTCCTATGACCTTCGGTGGATGACTTCTCCCAAAGTAAGTCATAAATTCAATCTTATTAATCTGAATTATTCTTATCTCATAAGTACCACCCTGGCTTTTGACACCCTGCTTGATCAGAGTACGATTATAAGGAACAGTTTCAGGGATCAGCTAATTACGGGACCCTCCTATAGTTTTACCTGGAACAATACGGCCGACAGGTACAGGCGCTTTCGTACGTTTTATGATGCGGAGGTTCAGCTCTCGGGAAATATTCTTAGAGGGGTTGCACTGATGACAGGGGATGCCGACCGGCAATTTGAAATAGTTGGAGTACCCTTCAGCCAGTTTGTAAGTTTTCACTCTGATTTCCGCTTCTATCTGCGACTGGGAAACCGGCATTCCACACTTGCCTTCAGAAATATCTTTGGCATAGGTTTGCCCTATGGAAACAGTTCGTTCATGCCCTATACTGAACAGTTCTACATTGGCGGTAGCAGTAGTCTCAGACCAGCGACAGCGCGAGTACTGGGACCCGGAAGATTTTTGGATCTGAACCCTGAATCCATTAACCAGGTTGGAGATGTCAAGATTGAAGCCAATCTTGAATACCGTTTTAAGATTGCCTATATAGTAAACGGGGCAGTGTGGACAGATATGGGAAATATCTGGCTTTTAAACGAGGACCCTGAGCGGCCCGGGGCAGAGATCAGGTGGGAGAAAATAATTCAGGACAG
>CAZNFR010000092.1:0-12565 GCA_964572225.1 uncultured Bacteroidaceae bacterium | reverse complement strand
ATCAACGCTATTTGATCTGTAATGCGGAGGAGAGCGATCCGGGTGCTTTCATGGACAGAGCCATCATGGAGGGCAATCCTCATATGCTGCTGGAGGGAATGATGATAGCTGCCTATGGTACAGCTGCTTCCCGTGCAATTATTTATATTCGAAGTGAATATACCGAGTCGATCCAGGCTCTGGAAAAGGGAATACATGATCTCAGAGAATTCGGACTTTTGGGGCATAATATCTTTGGAAGCGGATTTAATCTGGATATTACCCTCAGGAAAGGACCCGGAGCTTTTGTTTGTGGAGAGGAAACCGCACTTATCCGCAGCCTTGAAGGAAAAAGGGGAATGCCTGTTTCCAAACCTCCCTATCCGGCTGTAAGCGGACTGCATGGATATCCTACGACCATCAACAATGTGGAAACACTGTCTAATATTCCTTTGATCATTGGCCGCGGACCCAAATGGTTTCGTGAAACCGGGGTGGAAAACAACTATGGTACCAAAATATTTGCCATTTCCGGAAAAGCAGAATATCAGGGTCTTATTGAAGTCCCTCTCGGAACCCGTTTAAAAGACATTATTACAGGATGTGAGGGTGATAAGGAATTTAAGGCCATACAGTTGGGAGGCCCCTCCGGTTTTACTTTGCCTGCCTCAGGGCTTGATATTCCTCTTACCTACGAAGCCATGAGTGAATCGGGAATCCGTATGGGTAGCGGAGGCATTGTGGTTCTTGACGAAGATTGCTGCATCCCAGACCTTATAAAGTATTACATGAATTTCATGGAAAAGCAAAGTTGTGGAAAATGTATTCCATGCAGGGAAGGAACACGACGGATGTCTGAGATACTGGGCAGCATTACCCGTAAACCCCATGATGAAAACGGTAGTGCAACCCTCGAACGGTTTAAAGGGGTTATGCAACTGGAGAGCCTGGCCGAGGTAATGAAGGATACATCGCTTTGCGGACTGGGGATGATGGCCCCGAATCCGGTGCTAAGTTCGCTGAAGTATTTCCGTGAGGAGTATGAGGAGCATATCTTCGATCGTAAATGTAAATCAAATATATGTACCGAGCTGAGAACCTATTATATTGAGGTGGAAGCATGCACCGGATGTTCCATTTGTGCCAAAAAATGCCCTGTACAGGCGATTTTCGGCACAGAGCTGCATCCCTATTTTATTGTTCAGGAAAAATGCATAGGTTGCGGGATCTGTATGGAAGCATGCAAATTTAGTGCAGTGAAGTATAAATAAATTTAGGTAACGGTTAAAAACTTGAAATTTGGTATTTAATATTGAAGTAAATAATCGGGTTATCCAGGCTAAAAAAGGGGAAACAGTCCTTAGTGCACTGCGGAGGAGCGGAATCAAAGTGCCCACCCTCTGCAATATGAAGGATTTTACCCCTACCGGGGCCTGCCGTATGTGTATTGTTGAGGTTGAAGGCAAATCAAACCTCATTCCATCGTGCTCCTACCCTGTGGAAGAATGGATGAAAATAACCACCCATTCCCCCAGAGTTTTGAAAGCGAGAAAAACCATTGTGGAATTATTGCTTTCCAATCATCCGGATGACTGCCTTTACTGTGAGCGAAACGGGAATTGTGAATTGCAGGAACTCGCTGAAGATCTGAATGTAAGGGAAAGAAGAATTCCTGGAGGGAAAAGCAAACATAAAATAGACAAATCAAGTCCCGCAATTGTCAGGGATCCTGCCAAATGCCTGTTATGCGGCCGTTGTGTAAGGGTTTGTGAAGAAAAACAGGCAGCATCCACCCTGGATTTTTCCAAAAGAGGTAGTGAATTAAGGATAACTACCTGCATGAACAAGTCACTCAATTTCTCCAATTGTATTTCATGCGGACAATGTGTAGTGTGTTGCCCAACCGGAGCCTTAACTGAAAAAGTCCAGTTCCCCGTCCTTGACCAGGTAATTTTTGATCATAAGAAAAAGGTTTTTGTACAGTATTCCCCTACCATTGCCGGAGCCATTGCGGAAGAATTCAACCTGAAGCCCGGGGATGATATTCATGGACTAATCAGCTCAGCCCTCAGAAAAATGGGATTCGATAAGATCTTTGAAACCTCTTTTGGAGCAGATCTCCTGGTAATGGAACAGTCAGACGAGTTTATCTCCAGGTACGAGAAAAATGAAAATTTACCCTATATCACGAGTTGTTGTCCTTCCTGGGTGAAATTCTCAGAACAGTATCTCCCTGAGATAATTCCTAAGCTTTGCACTTTCCGCTCTCCACAGCAGATCACAGGCTCATTGATAAGGACCTATGTTTCAGCGCTTGATAAAACGGATCCGGCAGATATTCACTCAGTTTCGATTATGCCCTGTACAGCCAAGAAGTCTGAGGCAAGCAGGGTGGAGATGACAAAGAAAGGCTTACCCGATATTGATACGGTAATAACAACCCGGGAGTTTATCAGAATGATCAGGATGCACGGAATAGAAATGGATCAGCTTCAGCCCGAAGCATCGGATGAGCCCCTGGGAGGGATGAGCACTTCCGGAAAGATCTCGGGTGTTTCAGGAGGTGCTCTGGAGTCTTTATTACGGACGGTTTACTTTAAACTGACGGGCGAGGAGCCATCTTCTTACCGAATCAACAAACTGAGATCTGTCAGGAACGTAAAAGAGGTGAGCGTCAGGGCAGGGAAAAAGGAAATATCCGCAGTTGCGGTAAGTGGGATTAAGAACGCCTTACAGCTACTGGAATCTGTGTATGCAGGTAAGAAAAAATATGATATCATTGAAGTAATGGCTTGTCAGGGAGGGTGCGTCAACGGAGGTGGCCAGCCCATCACACACGATGAGGCCGTAATGAAGAACCGGGTAAGGGCCGTTTATGACCTGGATAATATGGATATCATTAAGGCTGCTCATAAGAATCCCCAAATTCTGAAATTCTATAAGGACATAAGTAAAGGGAAACAAACAGATAAACTAAGGGAAGGAATAAAACAAACCTTCAATTATACAGGGACCATTGTATAAATGCCTCAATTGAAAAAAAATAGCGGGAAACTGGTATACTCGATTAAAGATCGCTGCAGGGTATGTTATACCTGTGTGCGAGAGTGCCCTGTGAAAGCGATCAAAATCATAAACGGACAGGCCGAAGTGATTCAGGAGCGGTGTATCGCCTGCGGGAACTGTACCCGTGTGTGCAGTCAGGGTGCAAAAGCATTTCTGAATACCTCCGGTAATGTAGATCGGTTATTGCAAAAGGAAAATGAAGTTTTTGCCATTGTCGCTCCCAGTTTTGTTTCTGAATTCAAAGAACTTGAGGATCACCGTATCCTGGTAGGAATGTTGAAAAAACTCGGTTTCACCAGAGTATTTGAGGTGGCCTTCGGAGCCGACATGGTTGCCAGAGAATATAGCAAAATTATCAGTAAGAAAGGAGTTAAAGGCTATATCTCATCCGATTGCCCGGCCATTGTTTCCTTTATTGAGAAGTATTATCCCGAACTAACCGGAAATCTGGCCCCGGTATCCTCTCCTATGGTTGCTATGGCCCGGTTTCTGAATTTAAAGTATAAGGGTAAACCAAAACTTGTGTTTATCGGGCCCTGCATTGCCAAAAAGTCAGAATCGGGCGAGATTGACGAAGAAATAACCTTTTTGGAGTTAAGAGAGCTATTCCTGAAACGTGGAATTACTGCATCCAACGTGGAAAAATCAGAGTTTGACCCTCCACGTTCAGGGAAAGGGGCCATTTTTCCCATTAGCAGGGGATTGCTTCAATCGCTGGAGACCAATGGCCAGGATCTGGAGGCTAATGTAATTGTGGCTGAAGGAAGAGTTGATTTTCAGGAAGCTATCCGTGAGTATAACATGGGCGCTATCGACTCAGGACACCTTGAACTTCTATGTTGCGAAGGTTGCATTATGGGGCCGGGGACCTCTAAAAAGGGGAATAAATTTGAAAGGAGACTCAGGGTCCTCAACTATGTGAAGCAAAAAATGTCTGATTTCGATCGTGAGGAATGGAATGCCTATATGAAGGAGGCTGCAAAAATTGACCTTAGTCAGACTTTTCATGTCGAGGATCAACGCATTAAGGATCCGGCGGAAGTGGATATCCGGGAAGTTTTACAATCAATGAATAAAAGGTCGGAGAAAGATCAGCTTAATTGCGGTGCCTGTGGATACGACACCTGCCGTAATCATGCGATCGCCATTATTAAAGGGCTGGCTGAAAGGGAGATGTGTCTGCCGGCTTCCATCGAGAAACTGCACGAAACAGTGGAGGACCTTGCCGTTTCCAATGATAAGCTAAGATCGGTCCAGCAAGCACTGAAACAAACGGAAAAGCTGGCACATATGGGGCAACTTTCTGCCGGAATTGCTCATGAACTTAATAATCCTCTTGGGGTAGTTATTATGTACTCCAATATTCTTCTGGAAGAGGCCGAGGAGAACACGGAGATCAGAAAAGACCTTGAATTAATTGTTAAACAGGCTGAAAGATGTAAATCCATTGTAGGCGGACTCTTAAATTTTGCAAGGAAGAATCAGGTTAATCACAGGGAGACCGATTTAAAAGAGCTGACCGAACTAAGCATATCCTCGGTGGTGATCCCCGAAAATGTGGTTCTTACCACACGTTACAGTCTTAGTGATCCGTTTGCTGAAATTGATGCCGAACAGATGGTCCAGGTGATTTCAAACCTGGTCAGAAACGCCATTGAAGCAATGCCAGGAGGAGGGCATATCCGGATCTCTGTGAAAGACACCGAAAACCAGATTCAAATGATCATTGAGGACTCAGGAACCGGAATCAGCGAGAGCGATCTTGAAAAAGTTTTCGAACCCTTTTTCACCACCAAAGGAATAGGAAAGGGAACGGGGTTGGGCCTTGCTACCGCCTACGGAGTCATAAAAATGCATAAGGGTAAAATTGATGTGGAATCAAATGCAGATCCGACAAAAGGAAAGACCTATACCAGATTTATAATTCAATTGCCAAGACGAAGTCAAATATAACCAGGGTATGAAATTACAAGACTGCACCATACTGTTAGTGGATGATGATTATGATTACCTGTTTCAAACCAGGTTTTACATTGAAAAATGGGGTTGTAAAGTTATTACGGCCGAAGGCCAGCATGAAGCCGAGGAGATTCTGGAAAGAATCAAACCAGATGTGGCTATTCTTGATCTTATGATGGAAAACGATGATAGCGGATTTATTCTCAGCTATAAAATTAAAAGAATGTATCCAGCCGTACCGGTCATTATTACTACTGCGGTTTCGGCAGAAACAGGTATGTCTTTTGGGATGGATACCGAGGAGGACAGAAAGTGGATTAAGGCAGATGTTTATCTTGAAAAGGGTATCAGGCCCGAACAACTGAAACTTGAAATTGAAAAATTGTTAAAAAAGTAGATGGAATCGTTAAAAGTTCTGGTGGTTGACGATGAGCCGGGTATCCGTTCGGGGGTAAGCCGGATCCTGGGTAAGCATATAGTCAGTTACCCCTTTATGGATGATGACTTCGGCTTTCTTTGCCTTGAAGCCTCCACCGGGGAGGAGGGAATCGAGATCATAGACAGGGAAAAACCGGATATTGTGCTTCTCGATAATAAATTGCCGGGAATTAAAGGCATGGAGGTTCTGGAATACATCCGGAAAAAGAATTATGACCTTATGGTCGCAATGATCACCTCTTATGCCTCCCTGGAAATTGCCGTAAAAGCCACCGATGACGGTGCCTATGATTTTATTCCCAAACCCTTTACTCCCCAGGAACTTAAGTCATCCATCGATAACATCACCAAGCAGCTGTTCCTGAAAAGGATTACCACAAAAATGAAGAATGAAGGGAAAAGAATCCGTTATCAATTCCTTTCCATTCTTTCACACGAATTGAAATCGCCCATAAATGCCATTGAAGCTTATCTGGTCATGATGAAAGAAAAGCAGGCCGGCGATCATATTGATAATTACCAACAAATGATCGAAAGGGCAATAAGCAGGGTTGAAGCTATGCGTAATCTCACCATGGATTTGCTTGATTTCACACGGGTCAGGCTTGAAAATAAAAAAGAGAAGATTACCGAGGTTAACCTCAGGGAAATTGCCAAATTATCCATAAGTACGGTTAAGCCTTATGCTATCCAGAAGAATGTAACTATAAACCTGAATGTAGATCCCTCGCTGAAAATCCGGATTAACGACAGCGATCTGGAGATTATATTTAACAATTTGCTTTCAAACGCTGTTAAATATAACAGTAATAACGGAAAGGTGATTTTTGATATCTTTGAGGAGGACGGGTACGTCGTTTTCCGTGTAGAGGATAACGGTATAGGGATGAGCGAAGAAGAAATGTCTGGTTTGTTTAAGGAATTCTCCAGGATAAAAAATGAAAAGACCCGTAATATATCGGGAAGCGGACTGGGACTGTCCATTGTAAGAAAAATAACAGAGATTTATAAAGGAAAGATACAAGTTGAAAGTAAGCCTGACCAGGGAAGTACGTTTACCGTCTTGCTTCCTATGGTTTAACCCATAATCCCCAAGAAGTGAAAAATACCAAGTTACCTGAAAAAACGGTCGAAAGGCTGAGTGAATACCGGAGGTCATTGCTAACCTGTCTTTCCCTGGGTAAAACCCATATTTTTTCCCATGAACTTGCTCAGTTGCATAACATCACTGCCGTGCAGGTGAGGCGTGATATTATGTTTATCGGTTACAGCAGCATGCAGCGCAAAGGATACGATGTGAATGAATTGATACGGGTAATCGGCGAAATTATTGACCCTGAAGAAGGACTGAATTTTGCCATTATAGGAATAGGTAATCTGGGGCGAGCAATTACCCATTATTTTATGAGTAAAAGGACTAAGCTCAATATTGTGGCTGCATTTGATGTGGATCCAAATAAAATTAACCGGGTAGTCTCCGGGGTTAAATGTTACCCTATTCAGGATATTCCTGAGATTGTAAAGGAACTGGATATCCGTGTTGCCCTCCTCACCGTACCCTCAGAAGCCGCTGTTGATACAGCAGCAAAGCTTGTCTCAGGCGGAATTAAAGGGATCCTGAATTTTACTACCGTACCCCTAAATGCCCCGGCTTCCGTATATCTGGAAGAATACGATATGATTACCAGCCTGGAGAAGATTTCCTATTTTGTAAAAATGCAAAGTAAGTAAATCTCACATAATCATAAGTTTATAGTTTTCAACCTCGAATTGGAATCCCCGTTTATCTTAAAAAAGAACCGGTTTAACTTTGATTTAAGCTGAATATTCTAATTTTGCACACTGAAATTGAAGAAAAGTGAAAATTTATCATTCCTTCGCGAGCCTTGGGGAAATTCATAATCCGGTTGTTACGACCGGCTCCTTCGACGGGGTCCATATTGGACATAAGACCATTTTGCGAAGACTGAACAAGCTTGCCCGGGATATCGGTGGTGAGTCCGTTCTTATCACCTTTCACCCTCACCCCAGAAGGGTTTTGTATCCCGATACACAGGGAAAGGATCTTTTGTTGATCTGCTCACAGGAGGAGAAAAAATATCTCCTTGAAAAAACCGGATTGGACCATCTGGTGATCATTGACTTTACGCCGGATTTTGCTGCGGTATCCTGTCGGGATTTTATCAACGATTACCTGGTAAAGATCCTGGATGCGAAAATTGTTGTGGTGGGTTTCAATCATCATTTCGGACATAATCAGGAAGGAAATTTCGATTATCTCTATCAATTAAGCCGGCAGCGCAATTTTGAGGTTGAAGAAATTCCTGAGCAGGATATTCAAAACGAAAGTGTAAGTTCAACAAAAATCAGAAAGGCACTTTTTGACGGAAACATTCAGCGGGCAAATGCCTACCTTGATCACTACTATATTATTAAGGGCACCTCTGTGGTCAATGAGAAAAGATCAAAACTTTTGGGAAAGAGGATATTTACCCTTTCCATACAAGAGGACGTAAAGCTGGTTCCTTCCAACGGAGTTTATGCGGTAAACGTTGAAGTCAGGGGAGAGATATGCAAAGCGCTTTTCAGTGTGGAAAACTGGGGTATTGTAAATAGCCGGGTTTCGGATGTTCTTCAACTGGAATTCCACATGTTGGATAATCCTGAATTCGAGGGAGGAGAGGCATTAGTCTGTTTTCATAAAAAAATCCGCGAAGGATTAAATGGGTCTGCCAGTGCTGAAGTGCAGAAACAGTTTATCCGGGACATTGAGAATGTAAGAGACCTGATTTATTGATCTCCTGACTGGGTATCTTCACAGAAATATCGGGTCAATTCAGTTTCAATTTTCGATTCGTTCCCTGCTTCAATCCTGAATTGTTTAATGATTTCAACCGGTTTCTGACTGAGGAGAATGATATTGCGACCCACGCTAATCGCTTCATCTATGCTGTGCGTAACAAATAGGGTAGTTCGTTTGTCCTGCTTCCAAAGTTCCAGAAAACGACGGATAAGGTTTGATTTCAGTTTAGGGTCGAGGGACTGAAACGGTTCATCCATAAGAATGATATCTGAAGGAAAACAGAAAGCACGTGCCAGACTAACCCTTTGCTTCATTCCCCCGCTTAAGGCCTCCGGGTAGAAATGTGCAAATCCGTCTAACTCGACCAGCTCCAGGTAGGTTTTTATTTTACTCCTGATTTCACCTTCCGAATAGTAATCCTTTAAAACATATTCAAGGTTAGCAGATACGGTTTTCCAAGGGAGAAGGCGGGGTTCCTGAAATACATAAGAAACAGTCCTGTCCGAAAAATCATTTCTTTCAATATTGTCTGCTTCCATTAATCCGGCAATAAGGTTTAGAAGGGTTGTTTTACCGCTGCCGGATGGCCCCAAAAGAGAAGTTATTTCTCCTTTTCTGACCGCAATGTTGAATTCCCTGAATATTTCGAGGTTTCCAAAGGCCTTGTTTAGCTTTTCGATCTTCAGGCTTTCTTCCATTTTATTAAGCTTTTTTCAAGTTTCCTTACTCCTGTTTCGAAAAGATAACTGATTATCACAGCAATCAAAGTCCAGGCAATGAGTTCTCCTACCAGTAAAAAAATCTGGGATTCCTGCATGCGGGTTCCAATTCCGAATGAGGGCTGACTTAAAACCTCCCCGATAATAACTGCTCTCCACCCGAATCCCAGAGCGTTGGAAACACCACTGGTAAGAAAGGGGGCAATCCATGGCAGATAAACCCCGGTCAGGATCCTAAAGAAGGGGATGCGATAGCTTTTACACAGAATGATGTAATTTGGATCTACACTGTTTATGCCCTCCACAATATTCAAAGTGAGAATGGGAAACATGGTAAGGACCGCAATAAATACCGGCACCTGCTCATTGCCGAACCAGATGATTGCGAGAAGAATGATGGAGATCACCGGCGTTGAGCGTACGGAGGTAATCAAAGGGTTAATAAAACTGAAAAATCCCGGAAAGATGCCTGCGGGGATCCCGATCAATGCAGCGAAAAGAAGAGCGATTAAAAAACCGGCAAGTCCCCTGCCAATGGTGGCCGCAATGGACACCAGGAAGCCGGGTTTTGAAAAGATCTCCATAACACTGAGAAAGGTGAGACCCGGTGAAGGAAGGATCTCTTCCGATCCCACCATGCGGGCAGCCAGCCACCAAAGGCACAATAAAGCAAAAATGCCCAGAAGGTTATTGCGGATCTTTTTTGAAATAGAAATTTTCATCAGGCATCCTGTTACCCAGTAAACGTGGATTAAAGTTATAAAAGATACGGAAATATTCAGTAATACCCTCTTTTAGCTCCCAGGCATAGCTGAACCCCAGATTTGAACCCGGAATCGCATTCATGCTTACGGCAGTATCCGGAAGGATGCCATGTTTTACAATTAATTCCGATGCTTCTGCCGGATTTTTGATTACCCTTTGGATGGAAGCATCCAGAGAATCAAGATACTCGATTACCAACTGAGGTGAGCTTTCAGCCAGGCTTCGTCTGACCAAAAGGGCAGTTTGTGCAAAAGGGATGGTGTCATTGTGTACCTTAACCCATTCAAGATTGAAATCCAGGATTTTCCGAATCTGCGGATTCCCAGCCTCCGCAAGGCTCACAAGAGGTTCTGATATTACCCCCATATCGGCAATTCCTGACTTAACCGCATTCGCAAGTTCAATATGAGTAGGAAAAGAGTAGTCAAGGTTCAGATCCACCTCGGGATCAAGTCCGTTAATTCTGGCCAGGTAACGGAACATAATATCGGGAGTCATTCCCCTTGCGATCAGGTTTACCGTTTTGCCCTTCAGATCTTTCCAGTTGTGCACTGTGCTGTCGGTCCCAAACAGGTATAAGGTTCCCCATACCGGAACAGCCGCGAAAATATAATCCTGGTTTCTGTTGTAAAGCAAAGCCGCCATGGTTGAAGGCAGGATCGCAAAATCCACTCGTTTTTCCAGCATGAGTGCCCGAACCTGTGCGGGTTCATTTTTTATCATAATCCGACTGGGAAGGCTGTCAGTAAATAAGGGCGGATTCTCAATCATATGGACCATTCCCATGGCAGAAGGCCCTCTCAGTGTTGCAGTAAGGATCTCTCTCTCCTGCTCCTTCCTGTGGCAGGATAACAAACTAAGGAGAAAGAGGAATAGAATGAAAAACCGTTTATGCATATCTGAATTTCACAGTCACAAATATCTATTAATTCCGCCCGAATTCAAAATCAGGAAACTGAAAGAAAAAGGTTCTACCACAAGGCCTGGTTAAATGAGTAAATGAAAGTCTGGAATCCCCAATACACAATTTTTCTGTTGAAATTAGTTTTAAACAGATTATCCTCAGGAAATGGTTTGTAAATGTGTTATATGACAAGCACATAGGGTTCTATCACATTCCAAAACATGTTATACAACATTTGGAGGAGAAGCTTTTAAGTGTATTATGTAGGGGTTCAAACCAAAAAACAAGCTATGATTAATATTACAAAATTTGATGAGAAGAATTTACCTGAAGAGAGAGAAAAACAGGAAATTGTAGATTTCCTTTATAAGCATCTTGAACAATATGGGGATGAAAAGCGCTACATTGGGAGATGTCTTGATTACGGACTCGGGATCTCAGAAGGTTTCGGCGGATTTGCCCTTACTGCAAGGGAGGAGGATGAGATGGTAGGTGCGGTGATTGTAAATAAGACAGGAATGTCCGGTTATATCCCGGATAATATCCTGGTTTATATTGCCACACATCACGATCACAGGGGCAAAGGGATAGGTAAAAAACTGATGAAAGAAACACTTGATCAGGCTGAGGGTGATGTTAAACTCCATGTAGAACATGATAATCCTGCACGGTTTTTATATGAAAAATACGGGTTTACTAATAAGTACCTTGAAATGAGGTACAGCAAGAAATAAATAATGGCATACATAACGCTTGATCAAAGCAAGCTATCCGAGAATTATGCTTATCTAGATAAGCTATTCAGGGATAATGGAATTAAATGGTCTGTAGTTACCAAAATGCTTTGCGGGAATAAAGATTACCTGGAATTCCTTCTCTCCTTAAAGCCAGGTCAGGTTTGTGATTCCAGGGCTTCCAACCTCAAGATGGTAAAGGAGATCAATCCCGAAATGGAAACTGCCTACATCAAGCCACCTCCATCCGGCTCCATACGCACGATCGTTCGCTATGCGGATATTAGTTACAATACCGAATTTGAAACCATAAAACTTCTTTCCAGGGAAGCTGAAAAGCAGAAGAAGATCCACAAAATCGTGATTATGATCGAGATGGGGGAACTTCGTGAGGGTGTAATGCGGGATGAATTCATGGATTTTTTCGGCAAGGTATTTCAGCTTCCCAACATTGAAGTAATCGGCATCGGGACAAATCTGACCTGCATGTATGGAGTCTTGCCCAACAGTGATAAGCTCATTCAGCTTAGTCTGTATGCACAGCTCATTGAGGCCAGATTCAACCGAAAGATCCCCTTCGTATCCGGTGGATCCTCGGTAACCATACCATTGATTCATCAGAATATCCTGCCCACCGGAATAAACCATTTCAGGGTTGGGGAGACTCTTTATCTGGGAACGAATGTTTATGATGGCAGCATTTATGAAAATATGCACAACGATGTCTTTAAGGTATACGCTCAAATCATAGAGCTCACTGAAAAGCCCATGGTTCCTGAGGGAGAGCTCGGACATAACATGGAAGGGGAGACTCTGGAATTTTCGGACGAAAACGTTGGGAAGACTTCCTACCGTGCCATCATGGATATTGGATTACTGGACGTAGATGAGGATCATTTCAAGCCTTCAGATAAATCGGTTGAAATTGTGGGTGCCAGTTCAGACATGGTGGTACTTGACCTGAATGATAACCCAAAAAATTACAAAGTCGGAGATCTGATTGAGTTTGATGTGGACTACCTGGGTGTTTTAAGGGTATTAAGTTCCAAATACATTGATAAGCGTATGAAATAGTATTTATTCGACCACTCTTCTTTCAATTCGTTCAGGCAGACGGGACAATAGTTCATAGTTCATGGAATTATTCATCTCCGCAAAAGATGCTACACTAATATCATGACCGTTGGCTGAACCGATC
>CAZNFR010000091.1:0-13080 GCA_964572225.1 uncultured Bacteroidaceae bacterium | reverse complement strand
CTCGGATACCCCTTTTACCATATTAAAGAGAAGTGACCGGTAAAGACCGTGCATAGACTTATGTCTTTTTTGTTCCGTAGGTCTTTTTAAAAGAACCTGGCCTTCCTTGCGGGTGATTTCCAGGTCCCTGTCGACCTTTTGTGTCAATTCCCCTTTGGGTCCCTTAACGGTAACCACATTGTGATCATCAACTTCAAAGCTGACTCCCTGGGGTATTTCAATGGGTAATAATCCTATCCTGGACATATCTTGTCTTTTTTAATATACATAACATAAAACTTCGCCGCCCACATTCATGCTGCGAGCTTCCTTATCGGTCATAACTCCCTTTGAGGTGGAAATTATCGCTACACCCAGTCCGTTAAGGACTCTGGGTAACTCCTTACCTGAGGAGTATTTTCTCAGTCCCGGACGGGATGCTCTTCTGATGGTTTTAATTGCGGGGACTTTGGTTTCAGGATGATATTTTAGTGCAATCTTTATGGTTCCCTGAATCCCTTCATCCGTGAACTTATAGTTCAAAATGTAACCCTTCTCGAACAATATCCGGGTAATATCTTTTTTGAGATTGGAAGCAGGGATTTCCACTACTTTATGTCCTGCCATCACTGCATTCCGGACTCTCGTTAAATAATCTGCAATAGGATCTGTCATCGTATTAATATTTGTACCTTTTACCAACTCGCTTTTTTAACACCCGGGATCAGACCCTGAGAGGCCATTTCCCTGAATGTGATTCTGCTTATTCCAAACTGTCTTATGTAACCTTTGGGTCGCCCGGTAAGATTGCAACGGTTATGAAGACGGATGGGATTTGAATTCCTCGGAAGTCTGCTAAGACCCACATAGTCGCCTTCTGCTTTGAGCCTGGCGCGCTTTTCAGCGTATTGATCCACGAGTTTTTTGCGTTTAACTTCGCGAGCTTTCATTGATTCTTTTGCCATACCAGTTATCTTTTATTTTTTAAATGGTAATCCAAATTCCTTTAACAGTGCCTGGGCCTCTTCATCGGTTCTTGCAGATGTTACGAAGGTAATTTCCAGGCCCATGATTTTGCTGATCTTATCGATATCGATCTCTGGGAAGATGATCTGTTCTGAAATTCCCAGTGAGTAGTTACCTCTTCCGTCAAACTTACTGTTGATCCCGTTGAAATCCCTGATCCTTGGGAGGGCCACGTTAATAAGTCTTTCCATAAACTCATACATTTTATCCCTGCGAAGGGTAACCTTAACGCCAATGGGCATTCCTTTTCTGAGTTTAAAATTGGAAACGTCTTTGGTGGATATTGTTTGCACGGCTTTTTGTCCGGCAATGAGTGTAAGTTCCTCCTGAGCCACATCGATCAGTTTTTTATCGGCAACTGCTTGTCCCACACCGGAGTTAATTACAATTTTCCGGAGGCGGGGTACCTGCATAACAGTCTTATATCCAAATTTTTCCGTAAGATTGGCTATAATCTCTTCTTTGTATTTCGTTTTTAAATTGGGAATGTATTCCATTACTTAATTTCCTCCCCTGATTTTTTAGAAATTCTTTTCAGCTTATTATTCTCATCCCGGGTTCTGTTGATTCTGGTTGGTTCGCCACTGGTGGGATCCACCAGGTTAAGGTTTGAGATATGCACAGGAGCTTCATTTTTCACGATACCACCCTGGGGGTTGGCAGCGTTTGGTTTGGTATGCTTTGAAACCATATTCACACCTTCAACAATGGCCCTGTCCTTGCCTTGTAATACCTCCAGTACTCTGCCTTGCTGGCCCTTGTACTCTCCGGTATTTACATAAACCATGTCACCTTTTCTTATATGGTATTTTTTCGCCATTCTATAATGTTTTATTTTGTCTACAATACTTCAGGTGCCAGAGATACTATTTTCATATGTTTATCCCTAAGTTCCCTTGCCACGGGACCAAATATTCGGGTACCTCTCATTTCATCTGCGTTATTTAGCAAAACGACGGCATTATCGTCGAAGCGGATATAGGATCCGTCATTTCTTCGAATTTCTTTTTTGGTCCTGACCACCACGGCTTTGCTCACCTGACCCTTTTTCAGTTCACCTGAGGGTACGGCAGATTTAACGCTAACCACAATCTTATCACCGATTGAGGCGTATCTACGGCCGGTTCCGCCGAGCACGCGAATGCAAAGTACTTCTTTTGCACCGCTGTTATCTGCCACTGA
Source organism: uncultured Bacteroidaceae bacterium (assembly GCA_964572225.1). Lineage (GTDB taxonomy): Bacteria > Bacteroidota > Bacteroidia > Bacteroidales > CAZNFR01. Next base: position 10,893 of record CAZNFR010000091.1, on the reverse strand, counting down.
TAGTCTGCTCTCTTGCTGTATCATGATTATTTAGCTCTTTCAATTATTTCAACAAGTCTCCAGTTCTTATTTTTGCTAAGGGGTCTGGTTTCCATTATTTTGACGAGATCGCCCACATTGCATTCATTTTTCTCATCATGGGCCATGAACTTGGAAGTTTTATTGACAAACTTTCCATAAATGGGATGCTTTACCTTGGTTTTCACAACGATGGTAATGGATTTTTGCATACCGTTGCTTACCACGACACCCACACGTTCACGTCTTAAATTTCTATTCTCCATGGGTACTTATTTAACTTTTGGACTTTTCGGTTTCGCTATATTCTCTTTTTGTTTTCTCGGTCATTAACCTTGCGATATTTCTTTTAACGTCCCTCAATTTGATTGGATTATCCAGGGGAGAAACAGCATGGCTCAGACGTAAACGAACCAGGGTCTCCTTTTCACTCTCCAGTCGTTCGAGGAGTTCCTTGGTTGACAATTCTTTTATCTCAGTGTTCTTCATTTCCATTCCTTAATTAATTGTTGAAATCATAATCGCGTCTAACCACGAATTTGGTTTTCACGGGAAATTTCTGGGCAGCCAGCCTGAGAGCTTCCTTTGCAATTTCATAAGGTACACCTTCGGCTTCGATCAACATTCTTCCCGGTGTGATCGGGGCTACAAATCCCTCAGGGGCACCTTTACCCTTACCCATCCTCACTTCGGCGGGTTTTTTAGTGATGGGTTTGTCGGGGAAGATACGGATCCAGATCTGTCCTTCCCTTTTCATGTAACGTGTAACTGCCTGACGGGCAGCTTCTATTTGCCGACCTGTGATCCAGGAGGATTCGAGTGATTTTATACCGAAAGATCCGAATGCCAGTTGGGTACCCCTTTGCGCATTCCCCTTCATTTTTCCTTTCTGCGACCTTCTGAATTTTGTCCTTTTTGGTTGTAACATTGGTATAATGTTTCAAAGTTATTTTCTGGTTTTTTTTCTCATTCCGCCACCGGGCTTCGGTTTGACGTTTTTGGCTCCAATATTTGGGGACAGGTCCCGCTTTCCATAGATCTCACCGTTACAGATCCAGACCTTTACTCCGATCAGTCCGACTTTGGTTAGTGCCTCACTTAAGGCATAATCAATATCTGCCCTGAGTGTATGAAGGGGAATCCTTCCTTCCTTATAGGCTTCGGAGCGAGCCATTTCAGCACCGCCTAGCCGACCGGAAACCAATACTTTTATTCCTTCGGCACCCATCCTCATGGTGGAGGCGATAGCCATTTTTATGGCCCGGCGATAGGAGATCTTACCTTCGATCTGACGTGCAATATTGCTGGCAACGATGGTGGCATCGAGTTCGGGTCTTTTGACCTCGAAAATATTGATCTGAACCTCTTTATTGGTGATGTTCTTCAATTCTTCCTTGAGCTTATCAACTTCCTGTCCGCCTTTGCCGATTATAATTCCCGGTCTGGCTGTGTTAACCGTAACGGTAATAAGCTTAAGGGTTCTTTCGATAATGATCTTTGAAATACTGGCCTTGGCGAGTCGGGCATTCAGGTACTCTCTGATTTTAGTATCTTCCACAAGCTTGGAGGAATAGTCCTTACCTCCATACCAGTTGGAATCCCAACCTTTGATGATGCCCAGGCGATTTGATATCGGATTTACTTTTTGTCCCATCTATTCGATATTTGTTTCAGTTTCCACGTTGTTCATGCTTCCAAGAACAATGGTAACATGGTTAGATCTCTTTCTGATTCTGTGAGCCCTTCCCTGAGGTGCAGGACGGAGCCTTTTGAGCATCCTTGCACTGTCAACAAATGCTTCTTTCACGTAGAGGTTACTTTCCTCAATTCTTTGTCCTTCATTTTTCACCTGCCAGTTTGAGATGGCCGATAAAAGCAGCTTTTCAACTCTCTTTGAAGCTTCTTTGTTGCTAAATTTCAATGTATCAAGTGCCTTATTAACATCCATTCCCTTAATGAGATCCGCTACCAGCCTCATTTTCCTCGGGGATGTAGGGCAGTCCTTTAAAACAGCAAAGGCCTTTTCCTTCCTTTCTGCCTTAAGCTGCTCGGCTCTGTTTCTTTTTCTTGCACCCATAATATTGTATTTATCTCAATTTTATTTTTGTTTTCCGCCGTGACCTCTGAAGATCCGGGTCGGAGAAAATTCGCCCAATTTATGACCCACCATATTTTCAGTGACGTAGACGGGGATAAATTTATTTCCGTTATGAACCGCAATTGTATGACCCACAAAATCGGGGGAAATTACGGATCTTCTTGACCAGGTTTTAATTACCTGTTTCTTACCGGAGTCATTCATATCCAGAACTCTCTTCTCCAGCTTAAAGTCAATAAAGGGACCTTTTTTTAACGAACGGCTCATATCTTATTATTTTTTCTTTTTCCTTCTTTCAACAATTAACTTGTCTGACAAATTCTTTTTCTTACGGGTTTGGTAACCTTTCGCAGGCATACCGTTCCTTGATCTTGGATGGCCTCCGGAGGCTCTTCCTTCACCACCGCCCATGGGATGGTCAACCGGATTCATGGCAACTCCTCTGACTCTGGGTCGACGGCCCAGCCATCTGGATCTACCAGCTTTTCCAGATTTGGTCAGTCCGTGATCCGCATTGGAAACAGAACCCACGGTGGCCCTGCAGGAAGTGAGAACCATTCGTGATTCACCCGAGGGCATTTTCAGTATGGCATATTTTCCGTCACGCGAGGTAAGTTGTGCGTAGGATCCTGCGCTTCTGGCGATCATACCACCTTTTCCAGGCTTCATTTCTATGTTATGAACAACCGAACCTAGAGGGATCTTACCCAGGGGAAGCGAATTTCCAACTTCGGGAGCAACATCCTCTCCTGATATCAGAACCTGTCCAACCTGCAATCCGTTAGGAGCGAGGATATATCTCTTTTCACCATCCTCATATTCAAGAAGGGCTATTCTTGCCGTTCTGTTAGGATCATACTCAATGGTTTTCACGGTGGCGTTTACGTTGTCCTTATCTCTCTTGAAATCAATCAGGCGATATCTTCTTTTGTGACCGCCTCCGAGGTAGCGCATGGTCATTTTACCCCGATTGTTTCTTCCGCCGCTTTTCTTCAAAGGTCTGATCAGGGATTTTTCAGGTTTTGATGCAGTGATCTGATCAAAACTTGAAATGATCTTGAACCTTTGACCTGGAGTTACAGGTTTTAATTTTTTTACTGCCATATGAATTAGATATTGCTATAAAAATCAATAGTATCGCCTTCTGCCAGGGTCACGATGGCCCTTTTGGTTACAGGGGTTTTCCCGCTAATGAGTCCGCCACGGGTGTATCGGCTTTTTCTTTTACCACCGTAAAGCATGGTATTTACAGATTCCACCTTAACGTCATACATATCTTCGACTGCTTTCTTGATCTGAATCTTATTGGCATTCTTATTGACAAGAAAACCATATCGGTTCATATCCTCTCCCATTTCGGTGAACTTTTCTGTAATTATGGGTTTAATCAGTATATTCATGACCTTCTAAATTCTAATTTTTGTTCGGTTGAGTCTGCAAAACGTCAAGGGAACTCTCCACAAACAACAGAGCTGTTGCGTTCATTATCTCGTAAGTATTTAATTCAGAGAGGGTTAAAACCTTGGAGTTCTGCAAATTTCGAGAGGACAAATATAAATTATTATTTCTTTCTTTTAAAATGAAAATGGACTTTTTATCGTTTACATTCAGGTTTTTCTGAATACTGGTAAACTCTTTGGTTTTGGGGTTCTCGAAGGGAAAGTCTTCCACCACGATTATCTGGTTATTTCTTGCTTTATAGGAAAGGGCTGACAGTCTGGCCAGTTGTTTAACCTTTTTATTCAGTTTGAATCCATAGTCTTTGGGTCTGGGGCCAAAGACCCTGCCGCCTCCACGGAAGAGAGGGTTCTTGATATCTCCGAAGCGTGCGGTACCGGTTCCTTTTTGTCTTTTGATCTTTTTTGTACTTCCGGTGATTTCACTTCTCTCCTTAGCCTTATGGGTCCCCTGTCTTTTGTTGGCAAGATATTGCTTCACATCGAGATAGATGGCATGGTCATTTGGTTCGATGCCAAAGATCTTCTCATCCAGTTTTACTTTTTTACTGGTTTCCTTACCTTCAATATTTAATACCTTTAGTTCCATTATTTCTCGATAATTAAGTATGATCCTATTGATCCGGGTACTGAGCCTTTCAGTAACAGAAGGTTACTTTCGGGGATCAGTTTAACCACCCTTAAGTTTAATACTTTGACTCTTTTTCCACCGGTACGTCCTGCCATTCTCATTCCTTTGAAAACTCTTGAAGGATAGGAGGAAGCGCCAAGTGATCCGGGGGCTCTGAGGCGGTTATGCTGACCATGGGTAGCATCGTTCACCCCGGCGAAATTATGTCTTTTCACCACGCCCTGGAATCCTTTTCCTTTTGACATACCAACCACATCGAGCCAGATATCGTCCTTGAAGTAATCGACGGTGATAACATCTCCCGGTTTCCAGTCTTTCACGAAGCCTTTAAGTTCGATGACCTTTCGTTTCGGGGTAGTATTGGCTTTTTTGAAATGACCCTGAAGGGCTTTGGGAGTATTTTTTTCCTTTCTCTCATCAAAGGCAAGTTGCACAGCGGCGTAGCCGTCCGATTCTTCGGTTTTCACCTGGGTGACCACGCATGGGCCTGCCTGTATTACAGTACAGGGTACATTTTTTCCATTCTCATCGAAAATGGAAGTCATACCTACTTTTTTACCAATTAATCCTGGCATTTTTTTTCTTTTTTTTCAAATTACACCTTAATTTCCACTTCAACACCACTGGGAAGCTCCAGTTTCATAAGAGCGTCAATGGTTTTGGGAGTAGAACTGTATATATCAAGCAGTCGCTTGAAGGATGAGAGCTGAAATTGCTCCCTTGATTTCTTATTCACAAAAGTAGATCTCAATACGGTGAACACCCTTTTGTGGGTGGGCAGGGGTATTGGTCCGCTTACAACAGCTCCTGTGGACTTAACCGTTTTCACGATTTTCTCTGCAGATTTATCCACAAGGTTGTGGTCATAAGATTTCAATTTAATTCTAATCTTCTGGCTCATTATTTTAACAAATTAAACTACTGTTTTACCACTGATTTTTTCGAGCAACTGCTTCGCAAGATTGGGCTCAACCTCCTGATAGTGTGAAAACTCCATTGAGGCGGATGCTCTACCCGAAGAAATAGTCCGTAGGGAGGTAACATACCCAAATTGTTCCGAGAGGGGAACTTTGGCCTTAATTACCCTTGCTCCTGCTTTGGATTCCATTCCTTCTACCTGGCCCCTTCTCTTATTGAAATCGGAGATTATATCGCCCATGTACTCCTCAGGAGTAACTACTTCGGCCGACATGATTGGTTCGAGAAGAACCGGGGCAGCTTTGGAAGCGGCTTTTTTAAATGCCTGTTTGGCTGCGATCTCAAAAGAAAGGGCATCGGAATCGACTGAGTGATAGGAACCATCTACCAGTGTCACTTTGAGACTGTCTACCGGGAACCCGGCAAGAGGGCCGTTGGAGAGCGCTTCTTTAAAACCTTTTTCAACCGCGGGAATGTATTCTCTGGGAACGTTCCCCCCTTTGATTTGATTAACAAAGACAAAGCCGGTTTCTTCTCCGCTAACCGGTTCAATGATCACATCAATGTCCGCAAATTTACCACGGCCTCCGGTTTGTTTTTTAAACACTTCCCTGTGGGTAATCTTTTTGCTGATGGCTTCCTTATAATTAACCTGAGGGGTACCCATATTACACTCAACCTTGAACTCTCTTTTAAGTCTGTCCAAAAGAATTTCGAGGTGCAATTCGCCCATCCCGCTCATAATGGTTTGTCCGGTGTTTTCGTCGGTTTTTACCTGGAAGGTGGGATCTTCTTCGGACAACTTACCCAGTGCAAGTGAAAGTTTATCTACATCCTGCTGGGTTTTGGGTTCAATAGCAATGTTTATTACCGGATGGGGAAAAGTAATAGATTCAAGTACAATGGGTTTATTAACGGCGCAAATGGTATCTCCGGTCCGAAGGTCCTTAAAACCTACTGCGGCACAGATATCTCCGGGACCTACTTCGGAACGTGGATTTTGTTTGTTGGCATGCATCTGATAAAGGCGGTTTACCCTTTCCTTTTTCATGGTCCGGGTATTGTAAACCATAATACCTTCCTGAATCACGCCTGAATAAATGCGAATGTATGCGAGTCTTCCTACAAAGGGATCGGTGGCAATCTTGAATGCAAGAGCTGCAAAGGGTTCCTCTTCGTCGGGTTTGCGGATTTCCTCTTTTTCGGTATTGGGATTTACCCCGGTCACCGGTGGCACTTCGTGTGGACTGGGAAGCAGGGCTACAACTCCGTCAAGGAGTCTTTGAATTCCTTTGTTTTTGAAAGCGGATCCACAAAAAACCGGAACGATTTCCATGTTGATGGCAGCTTTCCTTGTGGCCTCCATAAATTCCTCAACCGTAATAGCTGCCCTGTCTTCGAGGAATCTTTCAAGAAGGCTTTCATCTGATACGGCAACAGCTTCAACCAATTTCTCTCTCCATTCTTCCACCTCGTCAACCATATCCTCGGGAACCTCCTCAAGAGAATAATTCATTCCCAGGGTTTCATCTTCATGCCATATAACGGCTTTCCTTTCGATAAGATCGACCACACCTCTAAAATTGTCTTCTTCCCCAATCGGGATCTGCAATGGAACGGGATTCGCCCCAAGCTTATCCTGTATTTCAGATACCACCCTGAAAAAATCGGCTCCGACTCTGTCCATCTTATTGACGAAGGCAATTCTGGGAACCTTGTATTTGTCGGCCTGGCGCCAGACAGTTTCAGACTGGGGTTCCACTCCTCCGACTCCGCAAAAAACGGCGATGGCACCATCGAGAACACGCAGGGATCTTTCCACTTCGACGGTAAAATCGACGTGGCCCGGAGTATCGATAATATTGATTTTATATTCCTGTTTATTGTATTTCCAGTAGGTGGTTGTGGCAGCAGATGTTATGGTAATACCCCTCTCCTGCTCCTGGACCATCCAATCCATGGTAGCTGCTCCGTCATGCACCTCACCAATGCGGTGAGTGATACCGGTGTAAAACAAGATCCTTTCTGTGGTGGTTGTTTTACCGGCATCAATATGGGCCATGATACCAATGTTCCTTGTATTGTTCAGATTGTATTTCATCTACTGCTATCGTCTCCTTAAAAACGAAAATGGGCGAAAGCCTTGTTGGCTTCTGCCATTCTGTGTGTATCTTCTTTCTTTTTAAAAGCACCGCCCTCATTATTATAGGCGGCCATAATCTCCGCTGCAAGTTTGTCGGCCATGGATCTTCCCGACCGTTTTCTGGCAAAGAGGATGAGGTTTTTCATACTCACGGAAACCTTTCTTTCGGACCGAATCTCCATGGGCACCTGGAATGTTGCTCCCCCTACCCTTCTACTCTTCACTTCCACCTGTGGAGTAATGTTTTCAAGGGCCTGTTTCCAGATCTCCAGAGGAGACTTCTCCTCTTTTTTCATCTTTTCGTTTATGATATCCATGGCATCATAAAAGATCTGGTAAGAAATGCTTTTCTTGCCATCGAGCATAAGGTTATTCACGAACCTGGTTACTTCTGGATCTTTAAACTTCGGGTCGGGAAGCAAAATTCTCTTTTTTGGTTTCGTCTTTCTCATCTATAGAATGCTTTTATTTTTTAGGTCTTTTGGTACCATATTTTGAACGGCGCTGAGTTCTGCCTTCCACACCGGATGCATCCAGGGCTCCCCTGATAAGGTGATAACGCACACCCGGGAGATCTTTAACCCTGCCACCCCTGATCATTACAATGGAGTGTTCCTGAAGATTATGTCCTTCACCGGGGATATAGGCATTCACCTCTTTCCCGTTGGTGAGTCTAACCCTGGCAACCTTTCTCATGGCGGAGTTAGGCTTTTTGGGTGTGGTTGTGTATACTCTGACACATACCCCTCTTCTTTGGGGACATGAATCCAGGGCAGGAGCTTTACTCTTGTCTTCAATCTTTTTTCTGCCCTTTCTAACTAACTGCTGAATCGTTGGCATACAGTATATTTTCTGTTATTTTTATAAACTTTTTCCCAAAAACGGGTTGCAAAGGTATTCTTTTTTTTTAAAAAACAATAATTTTTGACCAATTTCTTAAGGTTTATTAAATCAGCTTTAAGCGCATAGACAATAAGTGTTTGGGCAAGCTTCCACCCATGAAAATCTTCTGTGCACCGCATGATGTTTGTTAAGAAAATATTAAGAGGGAAATCCGGATTTTTTGAGCATTGAAAGGTCCGGGATTCAGGAATGCTTTTTTTGTTTTCGAAATGCTTTTTTCCGGAACAGGTAAATGCATGGTTCTCTCCCTTCATAGTTGACTAACCATTTTGTGATATACAAAATTTTATTACTTTTGCATTCCATCATAAATGGCTGTGCGGTACTGTGTTCAGTAACCCTGCCGGAGGTGCCCTAAACGGCTTGATGCAAGAAAACATGTAACCCTGATCAACAGGTTCGGCATATTATATTAATTAATCTTAATTACACTATGAAAAGCTATTCCACAAACCAGATTAAAAATATTGCTTTGATAGGAAATGCAGGCTCGGGGAAAACCACCCTGGCAGAAGCCATGCTTTTTGAAGGGAAGGTAATTGACCGAAGAGGAGAGGTAGGAAGCAAGAACACCGTGTCTGATTTTAATGCCATAGAGCATGAAAATGAAAGTTCCATTTTTCCCACGGTACTATATTCAGAATACAATGGTAATAAGGTAAATATAATAGATGTACCTGGTGCGGATGATTTCATAGGAGGAGCTGTCACCGGCCTGCATATTGCCGATTCGGCCGTTATGGTTATTAATGGCCAGAACGGGATTGAAGTCGGCACCGAGATCCACAACCGTTGGGTTGAAAATTTCGACAAGCCCATGATCTTTATAATTAATCATCTTGATCATGACAAGACAAATTTTGATAAAACCGTGGAGATGCTGAAGGAAAGGTTTGGGGGTAAATTTGCCCTGACCCAGTATCCGGTGAATGCAGGGCCGGGGTTCGACAGCATTGTGGATATTATTCAAATGAAACTCTACAAATACCCGGCTGGTGAAGGAAAACCGGAAATAAGCGATATTCCGGATTCCGAGAAAGAAAGGGCGGAGGAGCTTAGAAATGAGTTGATTGAAAAGGCTGCAGAGAATGATGAGAACCTGATGGAGATCTTCTTTGAAAAAGAAACTTTGACTGAAGATGAAATGAGGAAAGGGATCAATGCAGGGATCATGAACCGGCAGCTTTGTCCTGTTTTTTGTTCTGCAGCAAGAAAAAACATTGGGGTAGGCAGAATTCTTGAATTCATAACCAATGTACTTCCCTCCCCCGACCAGTTAGATCCTGTCAAGGATTCCAAAGGTAAGGAAGTTAAATATGATCCTTCGGCACCCACGTCTATATTCGTATTCAAAACCTCCCATGAAAGCCACATCGGGGAAGTAACCTATTTTAAGGTAATGTCGGGTGAGCTCAAAGAAGGAATGGATCTTACCAATTCAAGGTCTTCCAACAAGGAGAGAATCTCTCAGATCTTTGCTGCCTATGGAAAAAACAGGACCAAGGTAACCTCCATGGCCGCGGGAGATATCGGGACCACCGTAAAACTGAAGGCTACCAAATCGAATGATACGCTTACCGCCAACGATATTAAATTCAGCCCGATTCAATATCCTGAACCTAAATACCGTACTGCCATCAGGCCGGCCAGTGAAGGGGAAGAAGAAAAACTCGGGGAAGCATTAAACAGGATTCACGATGAGGATCCTACCCTGCTCATTGAATATTCCAAGGAACTCAAGCAGATCATTCTTTCGGGACAGGGTGAGCATCATTTGAACATTGTCAAATGGCATCTGGATAATGTCTACAAAGTTGACTCAGAGTTTATCACCCCGAAGATTCCTTACAGAGAAACGATTACCAAGGCTGCTCAGGCCGATTACCGACATAAAAAACAATCAGGAGGTGCCGGACAATTCGGTGAGGTTCACATGATCATCGAGCCTCATTCCGATGATGCGCCAGACCCTTCAGTCTTTAAGATTGGCGGTAAGGAATACAAAATGTCGATTCGCGGAAAAGAAGAATATCCGCTTAGCTGGGGAGGAAAACTGATGTTTTATAACTGTATTGTAGGTGGTTCTATTGATGCCAGGTTCCTGCCGGCCATCGTAAAAGGGATCAATGAAAAAATTGAAACCGGTCCGCTAACCGGTTCCTACGCCAGGGATATCAGGGTTTATGTTTACGATGGCAAAATGCATCCGGTCGATTCGAATGAGATTTCCTTTAAGCTGGCGGGGCGGAATGCCTTCAGTATGGCATTCAAAAATGCCGGTCCCAAAATTCTTGAGCCTATTTACGATGTCGAGGTATTTGTTCCTTCAGACCGGATGGGGGATGTTATGAGTGACCTCCAGGGTCGTCGTGCCATTGTTCAGGGAATGAGCAGCGAAAAAGGCTTTGAAAAGATTTCTGCCAAAGTACCCCTGGCCGAAATGAATAAGTACTCTACTGCACTCAGCTCACTCACCAACGGGCGTGCCATGTATTCCATGAAATTTGCCGAATATTCGCCTGTACCGGGTGATGTTCAGGAGGAATTACTGAAGGCTTACGAAGAGGAGCAGGAGGAAGAATAGGAAGAATGGGGATTTGGGGATTTGGAGATTTGGGGATACCTAAACCCCTAAACCTCTAAACCTCTAAACCTCTAAACCCCTAAACCTCTAAACCTCTAAACCTCTAAACCTCTAAACCTCTAAACCTCTAAACCTCTAAAC
>CAZNFR010000090.1:12736-13222 GCA_964572225.1 uncultured Bacteroidaceae bacterium | reverse complement strand
CCGGGACAGGGCGATCAAGAAGACAAGCGGGGAGCGACAAAGAATATTTCCGGACCGTTTTGTCTACCGCCTCAGAAAGCAAAGAATACCCGGAAGAAATCCTTTTATTAATTGCAGAGAGGGATAAGACCCCGGTTGCAGCAATGTTTCTGGGAATTTCCGGATTGAGAGGAACCTACCTCTACGGGGCTTCCGGGAATCGAGGAAGAAATTCCATGGCCACCTACGCGCTGCAGTGGGAGGCCATCCGGATACTCCAAAAAAGGGGCTGTACTGAGTACGATATGTTTGGTGTGTCGCCAGGTCCCGATCCTTCTCACCCCATGTACGGACTCTATCGTTTTAAAAAGGGTTTCGGAGGAAATCTTTTTCACCGAATGGGGTGCTGGGACTATCCCCTCAAATCGCAGACCTACCGTGTTTACAGTTCGGGCGAGATGAAAGCCCCTGCTTTCCATCTCTAATCCGGGATTTTCTCAAATACCT
>CAZNFR010000090.1:0-12726 GCA_964572225.1 uncultured Bacteroidaceae bacterium | reverse complement strand
TCTGTTCATACTTGTTTTCTTTCCTCTCTCCGACTATTTTTGCTATCCTGGAAAACCGGATCTCATAAGCAGAGTTCCCAAATACTATATCGAATATGAGCCATGTCAGATTTATTATTCCCGCGCTTGCCCTTTCAGCCGGAATAACAACCTCCTGTGACCAAAAACAGGAAAACGAGAATGAAAACCCCAAACCCAATATCATCTATATTCTGGCCGATGACCTGGGGTATGGTGATCTCGGAAGCTATGGGCAGGAAAAAATCAATACCCCAAACCTGGACCGGATGGCTTCCGAAGGTATGAGGTTTACCCGGCATTACTCGGGAAGCACGGTTTGTGCACCCTCCCGTTCCAGTCTGATGACCGGACTTCATACCGGCCATACCTATATCCGTGGAAACAGGGAGGTGAAACCAGAGGGCCAGTTTCCTCTGCAGGCAGAAGCCTTTACCATCGCAGAAGCCGTGAAGGAGGCCGGCTATGTGACCGGTGCTTTCGGTAAATGGGGACTGGGAATGGCAGATTCTGAAGGGGGACCCAACGAACAGGGATTTGATCAGTTTTTCGGATTCCTCTGTCAGCGTTACGCCCACCGTTATTATCCTACCTACCTCTGGGAAAACGATAAGAAATATCCGCTGGAAGGAAACGACTGGGACCAGACAGTCACCTATGCACCGGATGTTATTCATGAAAAAACCCTGGATTTTATTCGCAATCATGCTGACACATCCTTTTTTCTGTATGTCCCTGCCATCATTCCTCATGCAGAGATCCTTGCCCCCGATGATAGTTTGCTGGATATTTACAGGGGTAAATTTCCGGAGGAACCACACCAGGGGAACGATTACGGTGCCGATGATTTCAAGATTCCGGGTTATGCCTCCCAGGAAATTCCTCATGCCGTTTTTGCTGCCATGGTAACCCGGCTTGACCGGCAGGTGGGACAGATCATTGATCTGATCGAAGATCTGGGGCTGACGGATAACACAATAATTATGTTTACAAGCGATAACGGTCCCCATCTCGAAGGAGGAGCCGATCCGGACTTCTTCGACTCAAACGGTCCCCTAAAGGGATACAAAAGAGATCTGTACGAAGGCGGCATACGGGTGCCCTTTATTGTAAAATGGCCTGGAAAGGTGAAGTCGGGCTCTGTCTCGGATCATGTCTCCGCTTTCTGGGACCTCCTACCTACATTGTCGGCCATTACCGGCGCTCCCCTGCCGGAGCAGACCGATGGAATATCCTTTCTTCCGGAACTAACAGGGGAGGAGTCCCAGCCTGAACACAATTTTCTTTACTGGGAGTTTCATGAAAGGGAGGGGCGTACAGCCGTGCTCCGCGGCGATTGGAAACTGATCCGATACAATGTGCTGGATCCGGATGAGATTACCCTGGAGCTTTATAACCTTGCCGTTGATCCGGGTGAAGAGAATAATATTGCTGAGAGTCACCCGGAAAAGGTAAACGAGCTTCTTGAGATCATGATAAGGGAACACCAGCCTTCCGAAGAATTTGAATTTGCTCCGGTATACCTGGAGCAGGATAATTAGTCCTCATTCTGCTTCCTGAAATCAAGGTAGTGTCTCACATATCTCAACTCATCGAAGCTGAATTCCTTACCCAGCATCTCGCGGGCAATCCCAAGATTGTCATCCTCCGCCTTCTCAAAATACCGGAGGATGACTTTATACTTTTCCTTCTCCATCAGTTCCTCCGGTTTGATGGCACCTTCACTTACCTTTTTGGATAAGTGAGAAGTTACGGTGGATCTGGCCAGCTGCCTCTCCTTGGCGATTTCCGAAACGGATCTGCCTTCCCTGAATAGCCGGTAGGTTTCGGCAAGACTGTCACCCTTTTTCTTTTTTTTCTTCTTTTTCTCCGGAGGGGACTCGGGTATGGGAGCGATGGGCTCCACACCCGAGGCATGGATGATTTCAGTGAGCACCTCCCCATATGCCTTCAGCTTTTGAGCACCAATCCCCTTTATCCTTTTAAGTTCATCCAGGGTCTTCGGGGCAAACCAGGCAAGGTTCTCAATGGTCTTCACAGGCAGCACCATGTAGGCAGGAAGGTCTTTTTCTTCGGCTTCCCGGTCCCTCCAGTTAATAAGGGTCCGGAACAAGGCCGAATTTCCGGGCACACCGCTTACATCTTTCCTACGGGTTCCAGCGGTCCGGGCTCGGGGTTCCCAGGTCAGTGCCCTGGCCCTGGCATCGAGGAAATCACTGAGATTAAATCCGGAAATGAAAGACTCCAGACATTTCAGTTTGACATGGATCTCCTGAGAAAGTTCCCGCTGCAATTGCCGGGTAGCAGACATCACCTCCCGGTTGTCGGTCAGTATCTCCGGATTTTCAAGGAATTCCGGGAAGATGTTTTGAATTTTCTGATGGTGATATTTTGCTGCCTCCGGGATCCTTTTCTGAAGAGCTGTGTTTTCCGAAGAAATGGGATTTTCCTGGTTTAGTTTCTGCAGTTGCAAAAGAAAAGGTTTCTCATAACGAAAAATTTCCTCACCGGCCTGAGTCCTTATCTGCTCCAGTTCAGCGAGCGGATCACCCGAAAGGATCTTTTGATGAGTTTTCAATAGCCTGACAAATTTTTCCAGCTTTTCACGCAACCCATCATAGGAAAAAACCTCTTTTATCAAGCCCATCTCAAACTCCCTCCTGGATTTCTCCAGCTCTTCCTGATTGGGAGGGTTCTCTTCGGCATCCCGGGTAAACCCTGCAACCGAACCATTATTGATGATGCTTGAAGCAGACAGGGGGGAATTCAGGACCATACCCTCCAGACTGCGGCACCGGCTCAGGGCAACATATACCTGTCCGTGCGAAAAGGAGGAGCGGGCATCGATAATGGCCTTTTCGAAGGTGAGGCCCTGACTCTTATGGATGGTGATGGCCCAGGCAAGTTTAAGCGGGAACTGTGTAAAAGTACCGGTGATCTCCTCCCTGAGTTCCTTATTTTCATCCAGTTTGTATCGTATGTTTTCCCAACGTGCACGGTTCACGAGAAAAGCCTCGTCTTCATCATTACATTGCACCATGATCTCGTCCCCGTCAATCTCAACTACCCGGCCGATTTTCCCGTTGTAGAACAATTTTTCCTCAGACAGATCATTTTTGATGAACATCACCTGGCAGCCCTTTTTAAGAACCAGCTCCGAATCCGTAGGCCAGGCCTGCTCCGGAAACTCATCTTCGATCCAGGCAGAAAAGACATGCTCCCTGCCTGGAAGTGCGCTCAATCTTTCCTCGTTAATGCTCCTGGCCTTGTGATTGTGGGTAGTGAGAATGATATATCCTTCCGCATTCCCGGAAAGAAAATCCGGGTCATACCGCCGGTTCAACTGTTCAAGACTGTCGGTATCGGGAATGTTAAGTCTGATCTTGTTCAGGAGATCTATGAATTGCTGGTCACTTTGCCGGTAAACATGTTCCAGAACTATGGTTTTGTAGTCGGTCCTCCGAAGTGCCCGGCTGCTGAAGAAGAACTCTGTATCATAATACTGCCGGACCACCTCCCATTCCTCCTCTTTTACCACCGGTGCAAGCTGCTGCAGATCTCCGATCAGCAAAAGCTGCACTCCCCCGAAGGGTTGCGAGTTTCTGCGATACTGTCGTAAAACCTTGTCCACTCCGTCGAGCAGGTCTGCCCGTACCATGCTGATCTCATCGATCACCAACAGGTCCAGACTGCGGAAGATGCTGATTTTTTCTTTGTTCAGGCGGTTGGTGAAAAAGGAATTATCCCCCTTTTTCCCGGAGTGAAGAGGTTTGTTGTCGGGAATTATGGGGCCAAAAGGCATCTGAAAAAAGGAGTGAATGGTCATGCCCCCGGCATTAATGGCAGCCACTCCGGTGGGAGCTACCACAACCATTCTTTTGCGGCTTACCTTCCGGAGATTCCTGAGAAAAGTGGTCTTACCCGTCCCTGCTTTGCCGGTAAGGAACACATTCTTACCCGTATATTCCACAAAGCGGAAGGCCAGGTTAAGCCTTTCGTTTTTTGTCTCCAACAGATCCTTCATGCTTTCCAATATACTAAAAACCTCAATCCTTTTTTTGATTAATCGCAAAAGTAAGGGAATCTCGTTGTGGGAAATGGTTTTTTTTCCTGAAAAAAAACTAAACAAAAACCCTTGGATCAGACGTTTCTTTATAAATTCCTTATTTTCAAAATAAAAACCAATGAGAGAACTAATCAGCACCAATCCCTATTCCGGACAGGTCATCCGCAAATATGCCGAGGATTCTGCAGAGGAGGTAAACCGGAAACTGGAATTAGCCATGGAAAT
This sequence comes from uncultured Bacteroidaceae bacterium, assembly GCA_964572225.1. GTDB lineage: Bacteria > Bacteroidota > Bacteroidia > Bacteroidales > CAZNFR01. The sequence goes on along the minus strand of CAZNFR010000090.1, from coordinate 8,417 downwards.
ATTTAAAAAGAACCGGTTTGTCGGTTTTGGGCAGAGATCGGAGAAGATGAAGAAAGCCGCAGGGCTTTTAAAAGAACGGGCCGGACACTATGCTGAACTGATTACCCGTGAAATGGGAAAACCTGTCAGGGAATCCCGGGCAGAGGTGGAAAAATGTGCCTGGGTGTGCGAATATTATGCCGATAATGCCCCAAGGATACTAAGCGACAGGAAAGAGAAAACCGATGCAGCTGCAAGTTGGGTCAGTTTTCAGCCCCTTGGACCTGTGCTGGCGGTTATGCCCTGGAATTTTCCTTTCTGGCAGGTCTTCCGTTTTGCCGCCCCTTCGCTTATGGCAGGGAATACTGCCCTGCTCAAACATGCTTCCAATGTTCAGGGTTGTGCTATTGCCATTGAAGAGATCCTGCAGGAGGCAGGATTTGAAGCTGGAAGTTTTTCGAATCTCTGCATCAAATCGGATCGGGTTGAACAGGTAATAGAACGACCTGAGATCAGGGCAGTCACCCTTACCGGATCCGAATCTGCAGGTAGAGCTGTAGCGGGAATAGCGGGACGGAATCTGAAAAAGACCGTCCTTGAACTCGGAGGAAGCAATCCCTTTGTGGTTATGAAGGATGCGAATATGAATAATGCGGTGGAGACCGGGATAAAGGCAAGGTTGCAGAATGGCGGACAAAGCTGCATAGCTGCCAAGCGCTTTCTGGTTCAGGAAGACATCATGGATGAGTTTATTGAAAAGGTAAAAAGCAAGCTTGAAGAAATGAAATCCGGAGATCCCATGGATGAAAATACAGATCTTGGCCCCCTTGCCAGTGAATCTCAGGCTGAACGGGTCGAAGATCAGGTGAACCGCTCCGTTAAAGCAGGGGCCGGACTGATCCACGGCGGAAAACGGAAAGACTGCTTCTACAGCCCTGCCATACTCCGGAATGTGACTCCCTCCATGCCGGTTTTTCAAGAGGAAGTGTTCGGACCGGTTTTCGCCTTCACCCCATTCACCAGTCCGGAGCATGCGCTGGAACTCTCCAATAATACGACTTTCGGATTGGGAGTAAACCTGTTCACAGAATCGGAAAACATCATGAAACTTTTTACCGAAAGGGCCGAAGAAGGAGCCGTCTTTATCAACTCCATGGTCAAATCCGATCCCCGGCTTCCCTTCGGAGGCGTAAAGGATTCGGGGTATGGACGGGAACTATCTTCCGAAGGCATTCTGGAATTTGTAAATATCAAGACTATATACCGGGCCTGAATCTGAGATTCGTTTTCCGGTCGCCTGCCCGGAAGCTTTGATCCGCTTTTTTTTCTAATCCTCGTAGCCGAATCAGAGCGTTTCTTACTGAGAATTCTCTCCATAAAATACGTTTATCCCGCAAAGGATCAGGAAATCTTTTTCTATATTTGCAATTATTGTATATTGTATACAAAAAGTAAGATTAATGCAAATCGATCCGATTCCCTATACAGATCTGAGTTTCCAGGCCTATACAAGGATCAAGACCATGATACTCTCCGGGGAGTTGCCGCCGGGCGAGAAGATCCTTCAGGAGAAAATTGCTGCACGACTGGGGGTAAGCCGCATGCCCCTTCACAAAGCCTTCCAGATGCTGGAGGATGAGTTGCTGGTGGAAAGCATTCCCCGGCGTGGCATATTTGTGAGGCGCCCTGATATCCGCGATATCATTGAAGCTTTCGAGTGCAGGGAAGGGTTGGAGGGTGTAGCGGTTAGAAGGGGAGTTGAGAGCATGAGCGAGCGGCAGATTGATGAACTGGAGGGCTTGTTCAAACCCTTCACCGATCTGGATGCAATTGATGAGGCCAGGTATCAGCAGGCAGATCACAGTTTTCATGAGGCGATTATCCGGGCAAGCGGAAATTCCATACTTCAGAAGCTGAATTCCATTGGGAGCATTCTGATCCGGACCTATCCCAAGGGGATCATCCTGCCCTTCAGGGATTCCATGAATGATCATCGTTTGGTCATCCGTGCTCTCAGGGAAAGAGATGCAGAGAAGGCTGAGTCGGTAATTCGCAATCATTCGAGAAAAGCAAGGGATATTCTGATGAACCAACTTAAAAACTCAAATAATCAATAAAAATGGCGAACGCTTTTAATATTGCCCTGGTACCCGGAGACGGTATCGGCAAGGAAATAACTCCGGCAGGGGTGGCTGTCCTGGAGAAACTGGCATCCAAACATGGTTTTTCCCTGAACTTCCGGGAATTTGGATACGGTGCCGGTTATTATAAGGATCATGGATTTTTTATGCCCGATGACGGACTTGAAAAGCTGAGACAGTTCGATGCCATCCTTTTCGGGGCTGTCGGGCTTCCGGATGTGGATGACACCCTGCCTGCAAAGGAGTATACCTTCAAAGTCAGGAACGCCTTCCAGCAATATGTCAATCTGCGGCCGGTAAGAAACTGGAAAGGGGTGACCCGTCCCCTGCGAAACGAAACTCCGTTTGATTTTGTGGTGGTAAGGGAAAACAATGAAGGGGAATTTGTGCAGGTGGGAAATCAGGTCCACCCCGACACCCCCGGGGGAATGGGAGTAGACACCAGTATTTTTACCCGCTTTGGAATCGAAAGAATCGCAAATTATGCTTTCCGGCTGGCGAGAAAAAGAAACAAAAAGGTCACCACCGTCACTAAATCCAATACCCTGATAAACAGTCTGACCTACTGGGACAGGGTAGTTTCTGAAGTAGCCGGGAATTACCCGGATGTGGAGCACAGGTTTATGTATATCGATGCCACCTCGGCAAATTTTGTACTGAAGCCCTGGATTTTTGATGTGGTTCTGACCACCAACCTTTTCGGGGATATTCTGAGCGATCTGGGAGGTGCCCTGATGGGAAGCCTGGGACTGGGGGGCAGCGGTAACCTGAATCCGGAAAAAAATTACCCCTCCATGTTTGAGCCCATCCATGGTTCCGCCCCGGACATTGCGGGTAGAGGAATCGCAAATCCCGTTGGAATGTTCTGGTCGGTTTCCCTCATGCTCGAGCATCTGGGTGAAACCCAAGCCGCAGGCGAACTGATGGAAGCCACCGATGCCGTCCTTGAGGAGGGGAACCTCCCTGTGGATATCGGTGGGGACAAAAAAACCATGGAACTGGCCGATCTGGTTGTATCAAAGCTTTAACCCATGGAATGCAATACCATCATAGACCTGACCCTTCCTTTTCGTGAACCCATGAGGGGATTTCGAATGAAGGAGGCGAAAAATCTGGAGAAAGACGGATGGAACGCCAGTGATCTCGAAATATACTCACATGCCGGGACCCACATGGATGCTCCTCTGCATTTTGGAATCTCGGATGTGAGCATAGACCGCATCCCTCTTCAAAAACTGATCTGTGATTGTCATATTATCCATATTTCCGATCCACAGCCTTCCCAGATACTGGGTCCGGAATTGCTTGATCCGGTTTTGAAAGACATTCGACACGGACACGGGATTGTCCTGCGCACCGGCTGGAGCCGGTTTGTTAATGAACCGGCGATTTACCGGGATAAACTTCCGAGAATAGGGGAGGATCTTGCCCGAAGATTAGCCGGACTGGAAATTTCCATGCTGGGAGTGGAACCTCCATCGGTAGCCGATGTGAACAATATTGAGGAATTGCAGCGAATACACCGGATTCTGCTCGAAGCAGGCATCATCATCATTGAAGGTCTCTGCAACCTGGAACGCTTACGATCCCCCTTTGCCAGGGTCATGGCTTTCCCTCTCAAGATTGAAGGGGGAGACGGGGCACCGGCAAGGGTACTTGCAACCGAATTTTAACCAAATCCACCTGACTAATGATGAAAACTACCTACCGGATTCCAAGGAGATACCTTTTTGTGGCAGGGACCTTTATCCTATCTCTATTTCTCTATATTGACAGAGCCTGTATTTCTGCGGCAAAGGAAGAGGTCAGTTTCGACCTTGGACTAACGGACAACCAGATGGGTTGGGTGCTTTCGGCCTTTGCTCTTGGTTATGCGCTTTTTCAGGTGCCGGGAGGAATATTTGCCGACCGCTATGGACCCCGAAGGGTGCTCTCGCTTATCATAGGATTATGGTCCGTATTCACCGCATTAACAGGAATGGTGAAATCTTATCTGGGAATGCTTATTGTTCGTTTTTTCTTTGGCGCAAGTGAAGCCGGTGCCTTTCCGGGCATGTCGAGGGCTGTATATTCCTGGATCCCGCTCAAAGAGCGTGGGATTGTCCAGGGAATTAACTTTTCGGGTTCCCGAATCGGAGCGGCATTCGCCATGCCTCTCGTTGCCTGGATGATCAAAGCCACCGGTTGGCGCAACAGCTTTATTATTCTTGGGGCAGCCGGAGTTGCTTTCGCAATCGTGTGGTTTGTATTTTTTAAGGATGATCCGGAGAAACATCCCGGCATTCCGGAGGAAGAAAAAGAATTTATTCTCAAAAACCGGCAACAAAAAAGTGAGAACCAGAGCAGGCTGAGCGCAAAAATGCTATTTGGATCAAGAAATGTCTGGCTTTCCATGATACAGTATTTTGGAAGTAACTTCACCTTCTTTTTTTGTCTTACCTGGTTGTTCCCCCATCTTCAGGAAAAATTTGATCTCGACCTGATGCAGGCTGGATTCTACACCATGGCACCCCTGATCTTCGGAGCCGCAGGTAACTGGTTCTCCGGAGCCCTGGTCGACAGGATCTACCGGACTGGGAAGTGGAGGCTGAGCCGTAAGATCCCGGCAATTATTGGATTCGGACTGGTAATGGCCGGGATGACCGGGAGTCTGTTCATGAATTCGGTTGAAGGGGCCGTGGCCATGCTATCCATCGCCGTTTTCGGAGCCGATATGACCCTGAGTCCTTCATGGTCCTTCTGCATCGACATAGGAAAAGAACACTCCGGAGCAGTTTCCGGCACCATGAACATGGCCGGAAATGTAGGATCATTTATTACCGCTCTGGCATTTCCTTATCTGCTCGGGTGGACCGGATCAGAATCTGCGTTTTTTCTGGTGGCTGCAGCTCTGGCAATGATTTCCATCCTTGCCTGGTTGAGAATGGATCCGGAAAGACCGCTTTTTGCAGATAAGGAGGTAATTAACAGATTAACAATATGATAAAACCCTCCTATAAACTTGTAGGCATCGGATCAGGCTATTTTGCAGGATTTCAATACCGGGCATGGAAAAGGATAAAAGGTGTGGAACTTACTGCCATGTGCAACCGAAACATGGAAAGGGCCTTACCCATTATGAAAGAATGTGGGATTGAAAGGCACTATACCGATTATCGTGAAATGCTCGATGCTGAGCAGCCGGATATTGTGGATATCATAACACCCCCCGATACCCATGTCGAGATGATCCGGGAAGCAGCAGAGAGAGGGATTCATATCATTTGTCAGAAGCCCCTGGCTCCCAACCTGGAAGATGCCTATGAGATCCGGGAGATCCTCAACAATGCAAGCATCCGGTTTATGGTACACGAAAACTGGCGCTTTCAGCCATGGTACCGGGAAATGAAAAGCATCCTGGATGAGGGAATTATAGGCTTACCCCATAGCATTTATTTTCGTTCACGCATGGGCGACGGATGGGGTGAAAAGGCATACATACCCCGACAGCCCTATTTCCGGGAGTACCCACGTTTCCTGATATATGAGAACGGGATTCACTTTATCGATACCTTCAGATACCTTTTCGGCGAGGTTAAGGAAGTATATGCACGGATCAGCAAATTGAACCCCCTTATCAAAGGGGAAGATCGCGCAATGCTGTTTCTGACTCATGTCAATGGAGTGGAAGCGACCTGGGATGCAAATCGATATAATGAACCGAATTACCCGGAACCGCGTTTTACCTTCGGTGAGGCACTTTTGGAAGGAAGCCTGGGCTCGGTTAGACTATACAGCACAGGTGAGATCACGGTGCAGCTGTTGGGTGAGAAGGAGTCAGAACACGAGTATAGCTTTTCAAAACAGGAGTTTTCGGGCGACTGTGTTTACCTGACCCAAAAACATTTTATGGATTCGATGATGACGGGCCGGGAATTTGAGCCTAATATTGATGATTATCTGCGAAGCCTGGAAGTGCAGGAAGCAGTGTATGAATCAGCCCGTAAAAACTCGGTGATAACCATGAACCCAATAGCTAATCAATGAAAATCAGAATCATGAAAAAGACATTCAGAATCAATTTCATCCTGCTGATCCTTATTCTGGGTTTTAGCAGACAACAGACCGGGGCACAGCAGATCGATGCCCGGTATTTTGAGAATAAGGGATTGGTAGTAGTCGAGGTAGAGTCGGAATACAATCCGAATCAGGGTTGGTTGATGCGCACCGACCTTCCCGGATACTATGGAATGGCATTTCTGGAATGGAAAGGAGGAGACCTGTTCACAAAGCCGGGTGAAGGAATTATGGAGTACAACATAAAGATTGAAAATCCCGGAGTATACCATTTTTACTGGCGATGCAAGGTGGGGAAAGGGATCGATAACACAGAGCATAACGATAGCTGGCTCAGGATTCCCGATGCAGCCGATTTTTATGCCTTGCATCCGGAAAAAGGAGATACTGTCAGACCCCACGGCGTTTGCACCGATGATTGTCCGAAAGGAGCAGGTGCTGAGGGATGGTTCAAGGTATTTTCAAGCGGAACCACAGGATGGACCTGGACAGGCAGAACCTCAGACCACGCTGGGAATCAGATTATGTGTCATTTTGATGCACCGGGTATCTATCGGGTGCAGATTTCTGGCAGATCGGAAAATCATTTACTGGATCGGTTTGTGATGTTTAATCCTGAATTAATCAGCAAAGCGGATGCTCTTAACCCTTCAAGATCCGAAAGTGTATGTCAATCCCTCTTTCCTTAATCACATCCCGCCCCAAATCACTCCCAGTCTGTCAATGTTCAGGGACAGGCTCAGGTTTTTCAGGATGACAAGGAAAGTATCGTGTGTCAGTCCTTCAGGAATTAGAAAGGCGTTAACGCCCAGGATTTTAACTTCATCGATATTCCGGGAATCATCGTCGAAGAATACCATGTCTTCGTAATCTATTCCTGAATGAATATGAAGGTTCCGGAAGTGTTCGGCTTTGGATCCGGGGTAAATTTCAAGGTAGTCGAAAAAATGATCTAGTTCATGGAGCCGGATAAGTTGTTTAGCCCAGTCGGGCTCATTGGTCCGCGATGCCACAGCCATTTTATACCCGGCATCCCTGATCTGGTTAAGGATCAGTTTGACCTCGGGATAAAGCCTCATTTCTTTACCCTGGGCATCGACAATTACCCCTTTTTCTTTGTGAAAAGGAGGTTGAGTATGGTCGAGCCAGGTTTCACCACAATTCCAGATTGTAAAATCGAGATCAAATACAAACATTATTTCAGTTTCCATAAGGGATAAAGATTCTTGGTAATTGATATTTTTTTGATACGGGGAATCCGGTGGTTTGTTGCGTTTTCAGAAGGCTGAAAAATCCGGATTTAATAAGGAAAATATCGGTTAAAAATAATATTATTAGCTTTCGGCAAATAGGATAACTGGTTGCCTGCAGAGATGCATAGGGTTTAAAAAAGGGAAGGACGTGTATAATACAAAACAATCTAACGATCTTGAGATGATCAACTTAAGGCCAGCTTGCATAGAAGATCTTACACTATTGAAATACTGGGACACCCAGCCGCATGTAATAGATAGTGATCCGAATGATGATTGGGAATGGGAAATTGAGCTTCTCCGGGATCCCGACTGGAGGGAACAACTCATCGCCGAATTGGACGGGGAACCCATTGGATTTCTTCAGATTATTGACCCTTATTATGAGGATTCACATTACTGGGGAAAGGTGGGAGAAAATAAGAAAGCCATTGATATTTGGATAGGAGAGGAAAAAAACCTTAACAAGGGGTATGGAACAAAAATAATGGAGCTCGCCATTCAACGTTGCTTTCGGAATCCTGAAATAACCGGGATTCTTATCGATCCCTTAAAAACCAATACGAAAGCGCACAGATTTTATGAAAGGCTGGGTTTTACCTTCCTTGAAGAGAGGGAATTTGGAGGCGATGTTTGTTTCGTTTATGAATTGAGGAGGGAGCAATAAGGGATTTACGCTCAATCAGGGGATTATTTACATGATCCCAGTTGGGGGAGTCCTTGCAAGGTTTTAAGCCCAAAATTCTCCGCTGCGCTTCGAATTTCACGGTCTTTTTTCTTTTCCAGGGCTTTCAAAAACTTCGTTTTTGGCGGCCCGGAAAAGAAAAAAGCCCGGTTTTGCTTTTGCAAAACAGGGCTTAAAACCTTGCGGAGAGGGGGGGATTCGAACCCCCGGTACCCCTTTCGAAGTACGCCGGTTTAGCAAACCGGTGGATTAAGCCACTCTCCCACCTCTCCTGAAAAGCTCAGCAAATGTTTAAATTTGAGT
>CAZNFR010000089.1:0-13312 GCA_964572225.1 uncultured Bacteroidaceae bacterium | reverse complement strand
ACCTGGGTGCATAATTCCCTTGCTGACCAATATGTTCCGGGAATGTCCTTATGGAGACATGGTATCCGTTGGGACAAGCAACAACCTTTTTGGCCACTTGTCAAGGCGTATCATGAGTATATTGCTTCATGTTCCTTTATGATGCAACAGGGCAGAACAGTTGCTGACATCCTGTTTCTTGTGCCTGAAGGAGCTCCTCATGTCTTTGTTGCTCCGCAAAGTGCACTGAAAATTAAAAATGATACCCTTCCTGACAAAAAAGGATACAACTTTGATGCTTGTACCCCTGCCATGATAATCGAACTAGCAGATGTTAAAAACAATAAAATTGTATTCCCCTCAGGTGCAGCATATGAAATTCTTGTACTACCTAATATTGAAACCATGACACCTGGTTTACTGAAAAAGATTGAATACCTGGTGTCAAATGGTGCAACAATAATGGGGAATCCTTTAAAAAAATCCTTAGGACTTGTTAATTATCCTGCTTGTGATGAAGAAGTCAGGAAACTATCAGAAAAAATCTGGGGAACAACAGAAATAAATGATATTTATAAGGAGATCAACCACAATAAAGGAAAAATTATATGCGGAACTGAATTGATACAAAAAGCTGATAGTCTTTATCCTACATACTCACTTATCCTATCTGTTCTGCAAAAAAGAAATATCCCCGAAGATTTTGTTACAGATGGACCCATACGGTATTCACACAAAATGATAAACGGACTGGAATACTATTTTGTTTCCAACTCAACAGAGCAGCAAGTGAACGCCAGGTGTACTTTCAGGGAAAATCAAGGCTTTCCTGAATGTTGGGACCCAGTTACAAAAACAATCACCAGGCTGCCTGATTTCCAAAAAAATGAACAGACCACCAGCATTCCGTTACACTTTGATCCTTACCAAAGTTATTTCATTGTTTTTAATCCTGACAAAAAACAAACGAAAGGAAAAAATCACAACGAAACTGAGAAAATCATGGACATTACAGGAAATTGGAAAGTGAAATTCACATCACTATACGACGAACCATTTTCTGCTGATTTTTCTGAACTAACTGACTGGTCAATACATGAAAACAAAGACATTAGGTACTTTAGCGGTCAGGCAGTGTACAAAACAAATTTCACACCCGATAGTAAAATGGATCTCTCTGGTAACAAAAAGTATTTTATTGATCTGGGAGAAGTAAAATATATAGCAAAAGTATTTTTGAATGGCAACGAAGTGGGAACTGCTTGGACAGCTCCTTGGAGGGTGGATGTTACTACCTTTTTGAAAGAAGGACAAAATGAACTGACTATTGAAGTAGCCAATCTTTGGACAAACCGCCTTATTGGAGATGAAGAATATGATCTTGATGCTGTTTATCATGAAAGAACGAACCTCCTTTCTGAATGGCCCGAATGGATTGATGATAAAAAGCAGCGACCATCCCAACGGAAAACGCTTCCATTCTACAGGGCGTATTCAAAAGATGATAAATTATTGTCTTCCGGATTAATTGGACCTGTTAAATTAATGGTATTAAAAGACAAATAAAAATTCTAAAATCATGAAAAATTACCAAAGAATTTTAAAGTTAATTTTTTACTTTACCCTTGCCTTGCTTATTCAAAATCAAAAAGTATTTGCTCAATATCCTCACCACAAACTTTCCCAATATCCGGTTGAATGGAATTCGCAATGGATAACCCATCCTGATATTGATAAAACTGCCTACAATTTGATTCATTTCCGGAATACATTTACAATTGAAGCGGTTCCCAAAACCTTTGTGGTACATGTGAGTGGCGATAACCGTTATCGTCTTTATGTAAATGGCCATGAAGTGGGTTACGGTCCCCAACTGGGCGATATAAGGCACTGGCGTTATGAAACCTTCGACCTGGCTCCCTTACTTATAAAAGGTGAAAATACGATCGCAGCGGAGGTGATGAACTGGGGCGTGGAAAGAAGCTATGGCATCATTTCCTTTAAAACAGGGTTTCTGTTACAGGGCAATTCCACAGAAGAAATGAATATCAACACCAACTATAACAGCAACTGGAAAGTATTCCGCAATGAAGGAATATTTGAAAAAAAGGTATATTGGATAGGAGGTGGAGATATTGTAGGAGGGTTCTATGCAGCTAATCCGACCGACTCCATCGTTGCATCAAAATATCCGTGGGGATGGAACCAACCCGGTTTTGACGACAGTCGATGGAGTGTACCTGAGGTAATTTTTGCCCAGCCAAAAACAAATGCAGGAAGTGGTCACGGATGGGTTTTGCAACCCCGTACAACGGTAATTCAAACAGATAAAAAAGAGTTGACCGGGCCTGTAGTACGTTCCGATATGCCTGATAAAGCAGGATTTCGTTTTAACGGAAAAAATTCACTCCAAATACCTGCCAACAGTAAACATTCGTTTCTTTTTGACCAGGGATATGTTACCCTTGGTTATCCCAAACTAATTCTGTCAGGTGGGAAAAATGCCCTGGTAAAAGTTAAATACTCTGAAGCTTTATACGATGATAAAAAACGCAAGGGTAACCGGAACGAAATTGAAGGAAAAGGAATAAAAGGAATTAGCGATGTTTATGTTTTGGATGGAGGGACAAACCGCACTTTTCAACCCATTTGGTTCCGCACTTTTCGATTTCTGCAGATTGAAGTGGAAACCCAAAACGAATCGCTCACAATGGATGATTTTTACAACATCTATTCAGCGGCCAACATGCCGGTTGTTGCGTCATTTAAAACATATAATCCAATAGTTCAGCAAGTTTGGGATATCTGCTGGCATACCATGAAAATTTGTGCCCAGGATAACCTGATGAGCGATGCCTACTATGAGCAGATGCAGTACGTGGGTGATCTCCGGCCTCACCTTATGGGCTGGACTTCCCTTACCGGTGATCTGACCTATTTCCGAAGCGCCATGGAGCAATTCAATAACTCACGCCTTCCCGATGGCAATATCACCAGTTGCTATCCACTGAAAGCTACATTCGTCCATCCTACTTATTCGCTGATCTGGATTGATATGCTTAATGACCTGATGATGCTGGAGGGTGATAAGTATTTACTTGAATCCTATACTAGAGAAATACAGGAAGTGTTCGATTATTATGAATCACTTATCAATGAAAATGGGCTGGTAGGAAAATCGGAATATCATATGTTCATCGACTGGTATCTTCCTAATGGCGGGAGAGGGGGCAATTCCCATGTAAACCGGTACGGTAATTCTGCCATTCTCACGTTAAACTATGCATATACACTTAACAAAGCTGCTGATATTATGAAATATCTGGGTTATCGGAATAAGGCTGTTTCTTATAAAAATCAAAGCCGCAAATATGCTGAAATTACCAGGAAGCTTTGTTTTGATGAGGAAAAAGGAATTTACGCAGATGATCCGGAAAAAACTTTTTATGATCAGCGGGCAAGCATTTTAGCCATTCTGTGTGATGCCCATAGTGAAGAGGAAACAAAAGCTCTTATGGGAAAAGTACTGGATGATAATACCAAATTCGATAGTGACGCAAACCTGTTTTACCTGTTCTACCTGTTCGAAGCGATGGGAAAAACAGGAGTCGGTGATTTCACAAAGGAGTTACAACCCTGGAAAGATATAATCAGTATGGGCATGTCAGGTACACCCGAAAAACGGGTCGAACAGAACCCCCGATCGGAAATACATCCCTGGGCTGCTCATCCCGTTCATTATTTCTTTAGGACTGTGGCCGGAATACGCCCAACAAGCCCGGCGTTTAAAACCTTGGAAATTAACCCCAATCCGGGAACACTGAAAAATATAGATGCCGAATATCCAACCATCCATGGAAACATTTTAATCAATTTATCTTTTCCCGGCAATGGTGCAATAAAAGGTAGTATAACTCTTCCGGCTGGGATAAGTGGCGAGTTTAACTGGCAGCACGTTAATATTCCATTAAAGGCTGGAACTACCATTTTGTAAAATTAAAACTTTAAGAATAGTTTAATATGAAAAAGATTCTATTTGGATTTATCGCTTTGGGGATAATAGCTTGTAGTTCTCCCCAATCAAACACCATTAGTGTCATTCCAAAAGTTGCTGATATACAATTTTCAGGAGGTTCTTTTGAACTATCAGAAAATACGGCTATTGTTTGTAAAACTGATAAGGAAAAGAAAATAGCAGGGTTCTTAATTGAAGCTGTAGAATTGTATAACAATATTACCCTTACATTTAAAGAAGCGGAAAAAGATGCAATAATATTATCTGTTATTGAATCGGAGAAACTAGGGAAAGAAGATTATAAGTTAGAAGTAACAAAAGATAAAATTCATATCTCAGCTTCGGGTTCAGCAGGTTTGTTTTATGGTGTTCAATCGTTAATTCAATTAGCAGCAACAGGAGTAAATATTCCTGCATTAATAATTAACGACTCCCCTCGTTTTAAATGGCGCGGTATGCATCTTGATGTATCGCGTCATTTCAGAACAGTAGATGAGATTAAAAAGTTTATCGATATCCTGGCTATGCATAAGCTAAATGTGTTCCATTGGCATTTAACTGATGATCAAGGATGGAGAATAGAAATTAAAAAATATCCTAAATTAACGGAAATTGGCGCATGGCGCGAAGACCGGAGAGGAGAGATCTGGAATCTTAGCGCTGATCAGCGTGAACCTTACGATGAAAGCAAACCTTATTACGGAGGTTTTTATACTCAGGATGAAATAAAAGATATTGTGGCATATGCTGAGGCCCGCCAGATTACTATTGTTCCCGAAATTGAAATGCCCGGACACTCAAGGGCTGCTTTGGTAGCATATCCCGAAGTATCGTGTTTCGGTAAGGAAACACAGGTTCCTCCTACCGGATTTGTGGGTGATAATTGGGATTTTTCTGATCCATTTTGTGCCGGAAATGACGAGGCATTTGAATTTCTACAAAATGTTTTAAACGAAGTTATGGAACTTTTCCCTTCGCAATATATTCACATTGGTGGCGATGAGTGTAGCAAGCGTATTTGGAAAACGTGCCCAAAATGTCAGGCAAGAATTAAAAAAGAAGGCTTAAAAAATGAGTTTGAATTACAAAGTTATTTCATACAGAGAATAGAAAAATATGTTCGTTCAAAAGGCCGTCAAATAATTGGATGGCAGGAAATACTCGAAGGCGGAATGAACCCGTCAGCAGCTATTATGCCGTGGCGTGGAGCTTCTGCCTTAGAAGTATGTAAAGAAGCAGCAGAAGGTGGACACGAAGTGGTGATGGCTCCATCATCTTATTTATATTTTAATAGTAATTGGCCCGGTGAAAATATTAATAATAGAGGAAACAAAGGGTTGAATATTGAGTCTGTTTATTCGTATAATCCAATTTTGGATGAACTTGATGAGAAATATCATTCAGCAATCACAGGAGTAAACGGTTGTGCATGGGGTGAATATCTTTTTACTATGGATGATGTGGAATACCAAACCATGCCGCGTATTGCTGCTTTAGCTGAAATAGCATGGACACCAAATGAGTTGAAAAATTACACATATTTTTTAGAAAGAGTACAACTTATAAAAGCAATGTACAAAAAACTTGATGTTAATTATTATGTTGAAATGCCTGGTGGTTTAGATAAGAAAACCGTTTTTCTGGATAAAGCAACACTTAACCTTGATCCTCCTAAGCAGGGTTCTGTTATTAAATACACTAACAATAGTAAATTGCCAACAATGGAATCAAATGAATATACTGCTGAAGTTGAAATTTTAGAAACTACAGTTATAAAAGCTGTAATTTTTGATGTGTATGGTCAGCCAAGTAAAGTAAAAGAAGGCTTGTTTGAAAAACAAAATTATATAAAAAGTGTGTCTGGAGATAATATCGAACCGGGTGTTAAATACGAAGCATTTAATGGAAAGTTTAGGGGGACTGCCAAAATTCAGGGTGAACCGGTGAAGTCTGGAATAATGAAAACAATTGGTATTATTGATGAAAACAATGAAGCCAACGCCGGTCTTATCATTTTTGGTTATATCTCTATACCCGTCAAAGCAGTTTATACATTTTCATTATCTTCTGATGACGGCAGTGTATTTATGATAGGAAATAAGGTAGTAGTTGATCACGATGGATATCATGGTGGTAAAGATCGTAACGGTAATCTTATTTATAAATCTGACATGATTGCTTTGGATGCCGGACTGCACCCAATCACAATAAAATATTTCGATTGGGGTAGTGGTGAAATGCTCAGGCTATTTATTGAATCGCCGGAAATGAAAACTAAAGAAGTGTCTGCTGATATGTTATTTCATTCAATGTAAAAATATAGACGACAAACCCATAGGTTGCAATCCCAAATTATGATAAACTTAATTTGAAATATTCCGGAAAATAAAAAAACATAGGGTTAACGAATATCAAACGCATAACCCTATGAAAAACTACGATAGTTTATTGTCACAAGTAGCAGAAATCACCAAATAATTCAAGAAGAATAGGCGATATAATGAATTTGAGAAATCCTGGCTGCTGCAGTGAATAAACATCTGGCCGAGTACATACAGGTTGTATTGGAATCCTTGATTGAAAACCTCTGGTCACCGTTTTTGCTCACCGTGCAGTTTCAATAAGAGCCCTGATGTTCTCTTCCGGGGTCATTGGGGGAATTGCGCAGCCAGCATTGATGATCAGCCGGGGGGAATCCCGGTAAACATCCAATAGTTCCCGGACTTTCTGAGTTACCAATTCGCGCGATCCTCTGCACAATACTCCTGTGGGATCAATGGTTCCACTCAATGTGATCGAATTGCTGTACCGCCTGTATATTTCCCTGGTATCAGTTTTGTAATCCAGCTCTACCGCATCCAGTCCGGTTTTCGGCATTTCATCGAGGATCAGTCTCGTATTCCCGCAAATGTGAAGCATGTAGGGCAGTTTAAGGGCATGGCTGTATGCAACGATCTCCTTCTCGTATGGAAGAGCAAACAAGCGGTAAAGGTCCGGAGAAATCATGTCTGGACCAGCCGGACTGTCGCCGTTGGAGATCATGTGTGAACCGGCATCGGCAAGTAACGAAATAAAGTCCTTCACAATTCGTGTACAAAAAAGCAGCAGGGAATGGCATGCTTCCGGATTCAGCATCAGGTCCATCATCCAGTCAGCCTGCCCCCGCATCATGCTTGCCAGGGAGAATGGAGCCTGGTCGGCATTTCCCCGCACGTGGATCTCATCGCCGAAATAGGATTTAAGGATCTTCATCCCCTCCACGGCAACCTGGATGCGTTCGTTCTTCGAAATATCGGGGTACTCCAGGTCGGCAACTTCTTCAAGGCTCCCGATGGCCGGTTTATGGGAACGGGCAGGTTCGTTTTCAGGATAATCCACGCCAACTCCCACCGCTGCAGCCAGAACTGCTGTATCAATGTCCCACAGGATGCCGTCAAGGTTGTATTTCTCCACTGCCATGATGTGGGCCCTTGCAGATTTTTCGGGATCTGAATAGTACTCCCGCATCGTCATCCCGGCTTCTTTTGCTGCCAGCATGAAGTTGTGGAGCACGACCGGACGCCGGTCGGGCCATTCTCCTTGTAATGCTGTCGTTACGCGTTGGTATCCGTTCATGTCAGTTTATATTTACAGCAATAATCACCGAGCCTCTGGCGTCAAACGTGATCTTACGGTCACCGCTATCAAGATGGATGAAATTGAACGCAACCGGGGTGCCGTTATCATCTGAAATCTCAAGACTATCTTTACCCTGAATTCCCTGGAATTGCGCAGTATTCCCTGGAACAAAACAGTCAAAATGGTATTTGATCTTACGATCCGATCTGCTGATATCCTTGAGTTGCATGGACGAAGAGATGAGCAAAGGTCCCGATAAAGATGCATCAACCAGTTCCACAACTACTGTATTATTGCCATCCTCAAGCAATCCCTCAGGAACCTGCAGGCTGTTTGCAACGTCGGTTCCGTTGATGTTAATGTGGCAGTTCTTACCTGACCCGTTGATTGAAAACTGTATGGTATTGCCCTTGTAGCTGTAATTCTTTATTCCTTTCGCGAGGACGCCGGGCTGAGCGGCAATTCCGAAGGGTAACCTATGGACCGCCAGGTTACCCATGGCGCCAAACCATGCGCCCATGGTAAACATCTGGGGCCTGATCTGGTGTCCGTGTCCAGGCGGATAGTACCCGCTCATTTCCACCATGGATCCGGCCATGGGAAGGTTTTCCCAGGGAACGTAACACTCTTTGGCGGCGTAGTTAAATGCCCATTCAAGGTCTGACTGATCCACCTGGCGCAGATCGAGAGAGCCGAGGATTGAAAAGTAAGCAGCAAGGAAGTACTGGTCCTTTTTCTCCAGCAGATCATCAAACAACAGGTTCCTGTATTTGTCGATATCTACATAATCGGGGTAGAAAGGCGGACAAGTAAGGGCCCAGATGTAATCCGTTCGGTCCATGCCATAGGGTTCCGAGCGAAGTACGGTTCCGTCGGTGGCAATTACCCTTCCGTAGTCAGGGAGTCCGGGATTTAGGAAGAAACCTGCCATATGCTCTGCAAGCATTTTCGCTTTTTCACCATAATTGTTCTCGATACCTGAAGCATTGCACATGGATTCAAGCATACGGTAAACACTGTAGTTCAGGGTGTTGATATAGATATCATAGCTAAGCTCAATCTTTTTGCCCTGATACGGTGGTGGATCCCATTGGTAAACGGGCTTGCCAACTGCATTATCCCAGCCAAAATCCCTGGAGTTGTATAGTGGTGTTTCGCAGAAGTAGTGCCGGTAGAAGATGCCCTCTTCTTCGTCGAAACAATATCGTTCCAGCCAGTCCATGGATTCCCTGAGGACCTCCAGGTTCTCGCTGGTAATAAACTCTCTGCTCCCTGTTTGTGTCCAGTGTGTAAATGCACACCAGGTGGCGTAGAAGGTTCCGTCCTCCTGCCATTTGGTAATCTTTCCGTTGGTAAGCTGACCAAAGAAGCGTCCGCCCGGACCTTCGTCATGAATTTCTGTCGGATTCTGAAGTTGGAACCGTGTCCATTCCTCCAGCGGATGTACCCAGCCGCTGTAACTCATCCATGGACAGGCCAGTCCGCCTTCCCTTACCCAGATCAGGTAGTAAATGCGTTTTATGGAAGCATGGAGGGCCCCGGAAAGGTCCTGTGAGGAGACCCATATCCGTTTGTTAAAATTGACCATCTGCTCCAGGCTGTCACTTTCCCTCAGCTCGACCTGACCGTTTTCAATAATACCATCGGTCCACTCGTTGGCTGCAGCAATTAGTTCTTCGGCCGGTACAGAGAGCATTTCTTCGATACTCTCCGATATTATCTCTTTGGTTAATTCCCCGCCGATGAATAGTTTTTCTCCAGCTTTCAGGATGCAACGTGCATAGGTACTTCTTCCGCGGTCGGTCTGCAGCTGGTGCCGAAACTGTCCGTTCCGGGTGGCTGCAACAAAATCAAACTCCAGTCCGCGATCAGGATGGACCATATGAAACATCTGGTCGGTCCGGGTACCGATCGTATCTGATTTATCTGATTTCAGGTCCACCAGCTCATCCTGTTCAAACCAAACCATGACCACCGGCCGGTCGTGTGCCATGGCAATGTGCATTTCCTGGTTCTCAAAAAGGATGCTGCTGTGCCAGGGGTCGTAATTCACCCGTTTGTAATCTTTCACCGATAAAGCCGGAAAAGAGATCCGGTCAAACAGGCGGGTGTGATCGTCCCGGTTGGAAAAATTCCGGATCCAGTAAACGCTCTCCTTCCCGGCCTGGGGGGAGATCCACAGTTCGAGTTCCTGCCGGGTGATGTTGTATTCGATGCGGATTCCTTTCGGATTATGCATAAGCAGCAAGATGTCGGGTTGGGGATTATCCGGATTTGTGGGTTGATCCGCTTCATTGTAAGAGGCAGGTTGTGTGTTGCAACTCAATAGCAACGAAAGAATTACAAGGGATAAGACTTTAATCAAGTTTTTCATGGCAGTGGTATTATTCGGTCCATATTTTTTCAATCTCTTCAAGGGACTTTCCCCTGGTCTCAGGAAGTACGCACAGGGCAAAAACCAACGCAGGTACTGAACAGGCAGCAAAGATCCGGAATGTACCTGAAGGTTTCAGCGTTTCAAGCATCCAGGGCACCAGCTGAGCCACAAGTGCTGTGGCGATCCAGTTGGCAAATGCAGTCATCGACATGGCCACTCCCCGGATCTGGTTAGGATAGATTTCGGAGATCACGGTCCAGAACACGGGTCCGTATGAAGCAGCAAACGTTGCCGTATATAAAAGGATAAAAAACGGAAAGAGGAATCCGTCTGTTCTCCCTGTGAAGAAGAGCATCCCGATTACAGCGTGGCACAGGAGGGATAAACCCGCCCCCATGATCGTCAGGTTCTTCCTTCCGAATCGGTCACTGGCTATGCCAGCAAGGGCCACACCGGTTACGCTTCCGACAAGCGCGGAGCTCACAAACCATCCTTCTGAAACTGTACTCATATAGAATTGTTCCTTGACAAAGATCAGGGTACCGGAAACAACAGCAGTGTCGAAGCCAAACAGGAATCCTCCCAGGGCCGCGATAAAACTGATCAGGATAAAGAAAAGCTGTTTTCTGCTTTTCATGGGGTGAAATGATTTATGAAGCAATTGAATGCGGACAATCAAGAAACTAAAAATAGAAAAATCATTTTAAACAGTGCAAAGGGTTTACTGAAATAATCTTTTTTATTCACAAAACACATTTTTTAAAACAGTACCGAAGGGATGGAATGGATACTCATCTGGATGGGAATGAT
This sequence comes from uncultured Bacteroidaceae bacterium, assembly GCA_964572225.1. GTDB lineage: Bacteria > Bacteroidota > Bacteroidia > Bacteroidales > CAZNFR01. Next base: position 2,513 of record CAZNFR010000089.1, on the reverse strand, counting down.
TTTACTTTTTCTACCCGAATAAAAAACCCGAGGAGTATTGATGAAAAGATGTGTCAGGATGCGGTTATTATGATACATACCGACACATCGGGCTATTATTATGACCCAGAAAGGTTGTGAGATATACTCTTACTCAATTTCCAGGTTCGTATACTCCTTAGTAAGCTCAAAACTAAATTCAGGATATTCAAATACCGGCAGCCGCTCTTCGGTTTGCCCCATGGAATAGCCATACAGACCATCGTATTCTTTCCGGTTTTCTCCAAATTCAACCAACTGGTTGAGGTATTCATGAATGGATTTGGATTCAATAATGATCACCTTTCCCATTTTTTCAATGATAGGGCTGTGGTTCCGGGTCGCATCATGATCAAACTCAAGGATGCGCCTTCCATACCGGGTAATGCCAATAACTCTGAATGTCATACTTTTACCTACTCCCGGTAAATTCAATACGTTTCGATCAGTTGCAAGGAAGGGGATCCCTGCTTTTTCACGAATTTCATTGATCTTATCTTTTATGGTTTCCGGGGCATCGTGCATTTTGCTTATATTGGGGTTATATTCCTTATTTATCTTACCTATCATCTTTTCCTCCAGTTCTTCCTGCACTACCCTTGAGTTGGGTGTAAAACTGAAGTTGTTTTCCATATAGCCTTTTACCGTGAACGTATAATAAGATAGTATCCCAATGTCGTTCAGTACTTTACGGAGCTTAACAGAATGTCCTCTGCGCGATGCGGCTGTTGTAAAAACCAGCTGGTTGCAGACCAGCCAACCCGCCGATATGATTCTGTCCACTGCATTCTCAGCCTCCGGGGTAATTTCCATGGCAGATTCGAAGTGGGTTTGAATTATAAATTGCTTTATACCTACTTTCTCTGCCTGCTCTCTGAAATCTCTGAGTATTTTTACCAGGTTCCTGCTAAATCGCTGAGGCAGATACGCAAGCAACCGTGAACCAAAGCGGATCCTCTGGATTTCGGCGAATTTTTCTCCTTGCGGACGTTTTTCATTGGCTTTTTTCTTGCGAATGGCCATCTCAAGAACTTCATCCAGAATTTTTTGAATGGTATTGTCGGAATTCATAAATGCATCTCCACCGGTAATCAGAATATCCCTCAACTGGGAATCCTCCTCAAAATAGATCATGAGGTTTTTCAGCTTTTCAGTCCATGTTTCGTTAGGCTTAAGTTTGTCGAGATTGAAGTTAAGTCGTCCCGACTGGAAATTATACATGCGCTGACAGGATGAACACAGGCCTCCGCATGCACGACCCATACTATCGGGTATTAAAATAGCGACCTCCGGATATCTTCTGTGAATATTATCCTGTTAGGGCAGGACCCATCCGGCCGCATTCGGTTCTCCGGGTTTAACCACATCTTCTTTCTCCCAGGCCACGATATGCCCGAATTCCTCAACCAACTGTTTGCTGTAAATTACATAATAGCGGATTGCCAGATCAGCCCCTACGGCAAAATAGGGTACACGCACATGAAGGAGGGAGAGGTAATAGAGATTGACAAAAAAAGGAATTCCTGCTTCCCTGGCTTCATTCAGGATCTTCAAAGTATCCGGATCAAGAGAGTGATTAAGCATTTCATTTAAAAGCTCGGGTGAACGAATGGCAAAATGCAGGTGGAACTTATCATTGTTCCACCAGTCCATAGCTTCCTGCATTTTCTTTTCCTGGCTCATCCCTTCTTTGAAAGAGTATTTACTGCTACTGATCTCACCACTCTCAAGTTTATCTATCAGGATGTTCAGAATGCGTTCCCGGTTCTCTTTTCTGAGCTGCACAATTCTTGGGTCCAGACCACTGGGGTATCTCTCCATCCATTCGGTTACCTGTTCTTGCGAAGGACTTTTTTGATGGGTTTCGCCCCGGAGCTGACGGAATAACTGGATCTTGTCAATAAAAAAGCCGGGTTTTGCACCGCCGGTTCCCCTTTGGACGGCCAGCCATAAAAGACGGAAAGGGTTGCTGTACGCGACCTCACCCCTCAGGTTAAGATCGGGATATTCAATACCTGCATTATCTATGTAATCAAGTACGCGAATGATAGCAAAATCCTGCCATTCGAGTTTCTCAAATTCTTCCCTGGTGGGATGCTCCGAATTCCTGTATTCAAATACTTCCTGACGGTCACTAAATAGCTTTTCCATCCAATCCCGAACCCCCACCAAAACCTCCGTTTCATTTTTCGAATTTTGTAAGATCTCTTCAAGTTTTGGGTTTTCGTTCATCAGTACCTTCAAAAGCCTGTGAGATCTGACACTGATGGCAATTCTGTCAAGTTTTTGAAATTCTTTCATTTTTATTCCTCCAGTTTGCCTTAACCCACATTGCAGCCATAAGAGCATAACTATCTCATTTTAAGAGGTGTCATTTTTAAAAATTTCTACAGGTACCACTACGGATTTTTTTCGGTAGAACGGAACTGTTTTGTACCCCATTGCATATTCTTGTCCAATCCGGACAGTGATTCCTGCTGATTCCGGACAGTGTT
>CAZNFR010000088.1:0-13494 GCA_964572225.1 uncultured Bacteroidaceae bacterium | reverse complement strand
TGCCCCCTCTTCTTCCTCCCCGGGTGCTCCTACGGGGGTTGTTTCAGGAAAAATAATTGATGAATACGATAATACTCCTCTCGAATTTACCAGTGTGGCCTTGTTCCGGGTTCAGGATTCAACTCTTGTGACCGGAGGTATCTCGGGTCCCGAAGGTACTTTCACTCTGGATGAGGTTCCTTTTGGAAAATACTATCTGATGGCAAACTTTATGGGATATGAAAAACTGAATAAAGGGGATATCGTGGTTTCCCCGGGTGCCAGAAGCATAAACCTTGGTGAGATACGCCTAAGACAGGCAACCAAGGAGATCGATGAGGTCGAGATTATTGCAGAACAGGCTCATGTGGAGTACAAGATCGACAGAAAAGTGGTAAACGTAAGCCAGGATATCAATGCCGCTACAGGAACCGCCGCCGATGTGCTTCAAAATACTCCTTCGGTAACGGTCGATATTGAAGGTAACGTCAGCCTTCGGGGGAGTTCCAATTTTACCGTTCTGATCGATGGGAAACCTACCTCACTCAGCGGAAGCGATGCCTTGCAGCAAATACCGGCATCAGCCATTAAGAATATTGAGCTGATCACAAATCCCTCCGCGAAATACGATCCCGACGGAATGGCTGGAATTATCAATGTAGTTTCCAAAAAAAATGCCCTGAACGGATTTTCCGGTATCTTTAATGCCACTATTGGAAGAAATGATAAGTACTCTGCTGACTTTCTCCTGAATTACAGAACCTCAAAATTTAATTTTTACGGTGGGATAGACTATGGTGACCGAAGGTATCTAGGTGGCGTTTATTCTACCCGTGAGTTTTCGGGAGATACCATCGATTTTGTGATCATTGATGGAGACCGTGATTATAAAAGAGGCGGAACCGAGCTTAAAGCAGGGGTGGATTACAACCTTAATGATCAGAATACCCTTTCTTTTTCTGCGGAAGCAGGAAATTCCAACTTTGGTTTTGGAGGAAAGCAAAAAATGAGGGAATACGGTGAGTATCTGGGTGAATTAATCTACGATGATTATACTCTTAACGATAATTTCAGCGATCATTCAAGAGATTATATTGATCTGAACCTTTCATGGACAAAAAAGTTTGATGAGCCCGGACATGAGTTGGTGGCATTTGCCTACTACTCCTTCGAAGACGGAAGGGACGGAGACGATCAGGTGGAATATCCAACAAATTCCGATTACGAAATAATCGAGGGCTTTGTACCAGATCGAATTCGTACCGGCGAACTGGGTACGGAAAATGAGTTCAGGTTCCAGGCAGATTATACCCGGCCATTAGGAGAAAACGGTAAACTGGAAGCCGGCTACCAAACCAGAATTGATAAGGAAGCGGAAAAGTTCACCTTCGAGGATTATGATCCCGACCTGGGAGAATGGATCCTCAATGATCAGTACACCAATGGAAACGATTTCTATCGGAATATTCAGGCAGTTTACTCTACTTATGGAAACAGTATTGGCGATTTTCAATATCAGCTTGGATTGAGAGGAGAATTTACCGACCGGAGAATACAAAGCGATCAGGGTGGGGAAGAGTCCACCATCAATAGATTTGATATTTTCCCGACCCTCCATGTTTCCCGGAGTTTCAAAAACAATCACCAGCTAATGGTATCCTACAGTCGTAGAATAGACAGGCCACGTGGCTGGTACCTTGAACCCTTTACCAATTTTATGAATGCAACCACTCTCCGAAGGGGTAACCCTGATCTTCAACCTGAGTATATGAATTCATTCGAGTTGGGTTACCAAAAATCATTTAGCAGGGGAACGTTTATCGCATTCGAAACTTACCTGAAAAATACCGTTAATAAGATTGAAAGGGTACAACAGCCCTACGACCCGGATGAGAACATCATTTTGATAACCTTCGATAATATCTCGGATGACTACTCCCTTGGTTCAGAGTTAATGCTTAACTATTCAGAACTTAAATGGCTGGAATTGAATGCCAGTGGGACCATTTACCGTTATTGGATCGAAGGAGATATCAACGGAGTAAATATCGACGCCAATAGTACAAACTGGAATACCCGTCTGAATACAACCTTCAGAATTACTCCGAAAACCCGCTTCCAGATATCAGCTTTTTATAACGGTCCAACAGTGACAGCACAGGGCGAACGTGAAGGATTTTTCTTTACCAATCTTGCCTTAAGACAGGATTTCCTTGATCGTAAGCTCTCTGCAACACTTCAGGTAATGGATCTCTTCGGTTCCATGAGGTATGAGTTTACCTCCTCAGGACCCGGATTTGAAAGCCTGGTTAAGTTTAACCGGGAACCCCAGGTGGTGATGCTCTCCCTGAGTTATAAACTGAATAACTTCAAACAGGATAGGTCCAGGGGTGATGGCGAAATGGACATGGGTGGTGAAGGGAATATGTTCTGATTTATCCCATCTTTCTATACAAGCCGCGAAGGGATCGGGCCGATCTTATTCCCGGTTTCTGTTTTAATTCCGGAAAATGATCCTAAATTTGCTCCTATATTTTATTCTATGGAGAAAATCGAAATTGCAGTCCTTGCAGGCGATGGGAACGGTCCCGACATTGTCGCCAATTCCATTAATCTCCTCCAGACCCTGGAGAAGTATATGGAACTGCGATTCGATTTTCATTATGAATTGATAGGGGAAGCCGGACTCAAAATCACCAAAAAAACCCTTCCCAAAGAAACACTTAAGCTTTGCCGGGATTCGGATGCGGTTTTGATCGGATCCCTAAACCGATCCTTTAACCCGAATAATCAAAGGGATAAATCCTCCCTGGAAGCCCTGAAAATACTAAAAAAAGCCCTGGGGATCTATTGCGAATACAGACCGGTCCGATTCTATAATCAGAGTCCCTCTCCAGGATTGGAATCCTCTCCTCAAAATGCTTCCCATGACCTGAAAATTTTTCGTGAGACCTCCGGAGGAATTAGTTTCCCTGATAAAGGAAGGAAAAATCAGGGAACCACTGCTTACGATACCCTCAGTTATTCAGATAATCAAATCAAACGAATCAGCAGGCTGGTCTTTAAAGAAAGCATGAATCAGGGACGAAGAATCTGGCTGGTCGATCATATCGAATCCATGGAAACCTCCCTGCTTTGGAGAGAAACCGTCCGCTCCCTGGAAAAAGAATTCCCGGAGATTTCGGTGAGTTACCTGGATATAAAGGATATTCTAAAGGGGATAGCCACAAAACCGGAAAACTTCGGAATTATTCTTACAGAAAATCTACTGGGAGAGGTCCTTACTACCCAGGCGGAGTTGAACTCAGGAATTAACCTCGGACTTCCCTCCCTTTTTATGGGTCCTGCATCGGTAATCTTCGATTCCAACACCAGTCCACTTCTTCAACATATTCATAAAGAGAGAATTAATCCACTTCCTTCCTACCTAACCGTCTCTCTGATACTGGATCATTACGGTCAACCTTCCCTCGCTGAACTGATCCGGCAGCAGGTTTTCTCCCTTGTATCCACCAATCCATCCCTGAATGGAAAGATCCTGGACGAAAATCACTCAACTTCCTCGCTAAGCCAGAAATTTCACAATTTCCTAATATCGGAAATTAAAAATTAAATAATCGTGGCTTAATATTTGATCTAATCCCATTCATTATTTTCCATCAAAATTCAGTTATGAAGTCTGTCTACTCTTTGATATTTCTCTCCTTGTTTACCGTTTCCCTGTTTGCCGAAGAGTCCCTTCCCGTAAGGTCGTGGACCATTTCGGGACATGTTGCCGATGGGAAGACCGGGGAGGACATGATCGCAGCCAATATCTATGTTAAGGAACTGGGAACCGGTACCGTTACCAATCCTTACGGCTTTTACTCTCTTACCCTGAGCGAAGGGAGTTACACTCTTGGATATTCCTTCGTAGGTTATCAAACGGTCGAGTTCCAAATTGAACTGCGCAGGGATACGGTTATCAACATTCCTCTTGTACCCGAATCCAGGCAACTGGAAGAAGTGGTTATCACCGCCGAAAGAGCAAACGAAAATATTACCAGCGTGGAAATGGGCGTTACCAAGTTGCCCATCCAGTCCATTCGGAGAATCCCTGCTTTTATGGGTGAGGTCGATGTTATCAAGGCAATTCAACTTCTGCCCGGAGTTCAGGCATCTTCCGAAGGTTCTTCCGGTTTCAGTGTCAGGGGAGGAAGTACCGACCAGAACCTGATCCTTCTGGATGAGGCTACCGTATACAATGCATCCCACCTCCTTGGATTCTTTTCTGTTTTCAACAACGATGCAATCAAAGATGTAAAACTCTATAAGGGCGATATTCCGGCAAGCAGCGGAGGGCGACTCTCTTCACTGCTCGATGTAAGGATGAAGGAAGGGAATAACCAGGAATTTTCGGGAACCGGCGGAATTGGCACCATTTCCAGTCGACTCACCCTGGAAGGCCCCATTATAAAAGATAAAACCTCCTTCATCCTTAGTGGAAGACGAACCTATGCCGACATCTTTCTACCCTTTGCGGGAAATGAGGATATCAGGGATAATAAGCTTTTCTTCTACGATCTGAACGCAAAAGTGAACCATATTATCAACGACAATAACCGAATCTTTCTTTCCGGATATTTTGGCAAAGATGTTTTCGAAAATCAGTTTGCCGGCCTGAGTTTCGGGAACAGAACCTTTACCCTGCGTTGGAATCATGTTTTTAATCCCAAACTGTTCAGCAATTTCACCTTTATCAATTCCAGATATAACTACCAGTTGGGAACTCCGGAAGATCAGCCTAATGCTTTCCGTTGGGATTCAGACCTGACCGATTACAGTCTCAAAGCCGATTTTACCTATTATGCCAATCCGGTTACGACCTTTAAATTTGGATTAATCTCGACCTATCATGTGTTTAATCCCGGAGTGGCCAAAGGAATAGGGGAGGAGACCATCTTTACCGAATTTAGACTGCCTGAGAATTACGCATTCCAACATGGTATATACGCCCTGGGTGAGGAACAGATTGGCCAGCGGTGGACTTTCAAATACGGATTGAGAGTTTCTGCTTTCCAGAATATCGGGGAAGGGACTGTCTATAACTATGATGAAGAATATGAAGCCATCGATTCAACTTTGTATTCCGGAGGAGAAATATTCAATACCTACTGGGGACTTGAACCACGGTTGGGACTCAATTATCTGATCAATGATGAAAACTCGATAAAGGCAAGCTACTCAAGGACACGGCAATACCTTCAACTTGCGCAGAATTCAACGGCCGGAACCCCACTCGATATCTGGTTTCCTGCCAGTCCCAACGTGGAACCTCAAATTTCCGACCAGTATTCTCTCGGCTATTTCCGGAATTTTATCGATAATACCATCGAAACTTCTGTGGAAGTGTATTACAAGGATATGCAGAATACCATCGATTTTAAAGACCATGCCAGTCTCCTGCTTAATCCTCAGCTCGAAGGAGAAATACGCACTGGATATTCCTGGTCCTATGGTGTTGAGCTCCTTGTGCAACTTAATAAACCCAGACTTAATGGATGGATCAGCTATACTTATTCCAAAACCCAGAGAAAAATTGAAGGAATAAGCAATAATGAACCCTATGATGCTCCCTACGACAAACCCCACGATGTTGCGGTGGTTCTTAATTACAAAATATCCAACCGACTTCATCTGGGGGGAAACTGGGTGTATTCCACAGGCTTACCCTACACTTTCCCTACAGGTCGATTTGTCATTCTGGGTAAGGTCCTTCCTGTTTACTCAGACAGAAATGAATACCGTTTCGAAAATTATCACCGGATGGACCTCTCTTTAACCCTGCTGGGAAAAAATAAACCGGGTAAACGATGGAACAGCGAATGGAACCTTTCGGTGTATAATGTCTATGGAAGAAAAAATGCATGGGCGATCAATTTTGTGCAGGATGTCGAAAATCCCAACGTAACCTATGCTGAAAAGACATACCTCTTCAGCATTATCCCTGCCATTACCTATAATTTTAATTTTTAATGGAATGAACAAGCATTTACCTCTATATATAATAGCTATCCTTGGTGTTATCACCTCATCCTGCACGGAAAGGATTGAGGTTGAATTGGATTCAACCTATACCCGTCTGGTAGTCTATGGTGAGATTACCACCGAAGCCAGGGCGCATCAGGTCCGCTTATCCAAATCGGCCGACTATTTCTCCAATCAGCCGGCCCCGCCCGTGGAAAATGCCGTGGTAAGACTTAATTTCGATGACCAAAGTCTGGTGTTGCAGGAAAACGAACCGGGGATTTACGAGACTCCTTCCGACTTTTTTGGCATACCTGGGAAAACTTACTCACTGGTCATTAATAGTGTGGATATAGATGAGAATGGGGAAGACGAGGAATATACCGCCGAATCTTTTCTGCCGGCAGTGGGGAAACTGGATTCCATTACCCTCAAATATACCGAAAACAGCTTTTTTTCCGGATGGGAAGTCCAGGTATGGGCATGGGACCCCGCAGATGCAAAAAATTTCTATGCCTTCAAATCTATTAAAAACGGAGTGCTGCAGAGTGATACACTTAACGAGATCATAGTGCAGAGCGATGATTTCTTCGATGGAAATTATACCTACGGGATCACATCCCAGTTCCTCGACGATGCAAAAGAAAATGAAAAAGCCCTTCCCGGAGATACCATAACCTTTCAATTGGATGGGATTACCGAAGATTATTACGTTTTTATCCTGGAAGCTCAGGCCGAGGCCTTCGGAAGTAATCCTCTGTTCAGCGGACCTCCGGCAAATGTGGTTTCCAACATCAGTAATGGTGCTATCGGTTATTTCACCGCTTATTCTCTCGACAGGGCCTCCAAAGTTGTCCCCGAAATTGAATAAACCCGGGTTTTTCAGTATTTTGCTAATCCAAAAATCGTTGAAGTATGAGAAAACCGGAGAACCATGTGATTGTTATTTTTGGTGCCTCGGGTGACCTAACCCGCAGAAAACTGATCCCTTCAATCTACCACTTGTTCGAGCAAAAACTGATGCCGGAAAGATTTACCATCATCGGATGTGGCCGAACCCAAATGACAGATGAGGAATTCAGAGAGGAAATGGAAAATTCCATTCGCAGTTTTACCTCCATAACCCGGATGGATATGATTTTTCGCCAAAATCTGGTTTATCAGCCCATGGAGTATGCCAGGGAAGAGGATTACCACTATCTCAGGGAAAGAATTACCTCCTGCCAGGGAGATGCGGATGAAAATGTCCTGTTTTATCTGGCAACCCCGCCTTCCTTATATCCGGTGATCCCTGAACTTCTGGCAAAAAATGGGTTGAACAGGAAGGGAAGCAAAATCATTGTGGAAAAACCCTTCGGCATAAACCTTCAATCTGCGCTTGACCTGAACGCTGCCCTTCTGAATCACTACAAGGAAGATCAGATTTATCGTATCGATCATTATCTCGGAAAAGAAACCGTTCAAAACATCCTGGTTACAAGGTTCTCAAATAACATCTTTGAACCACTCTGGAACCGGAATTATGTTCATCATGTCGAAATCACCAGTGCCGAATCCATCGGAGTAGGCAATCGGGGAGGGTATTACGATCATTCAGGTGCACTCAGGGATATGGTTCAAAATCATCTTCTGCAACTGGTTGGACTGGTTGCCATGGAACCTCCTGTTAACGCAGATTCTGTCTCCATCCGAAATGAATTGGTAAAAGTATTTCAATCGTTCCGACCGCTGGGGAAAAAAGAAATCAGGGAAAATGTTATTCGCGGACAGTATACCGAAAGTACCGTAAGGGGAGAAAAAGTAAAGTCATACAGGGATGAAGAAGGGGTCGAAAAGAACTCCAAAACAGAAACCTATGCTGCAATAAAATTCTTTATCGACAATTGGCGATGGAAGGATGTTCCTTTTTATGTCCGGACCGGAAAATGCCTTCCTACCCGGGTTACCGAAATCGTAATTCATTTCAGGGAAACTCCTCACCATATATTCTGTAATTCCTATGGGATGCAAGGGGATTCAAATCAGCTTATCCTTCGGATTCAACCCGATGAAGGTATACTCCTGAAATTTGGAATGAAAGTCCCCGGCTCCGGATTTGAAGTGCAAACCGTGAATATGGACTTCCATTACTCTACACTTTCAAAGGAAGCGCTGCCGGATGCCTATGAAAGACTGCTTCTCGATTGTATGCATAACGATCCAACCCTTTTTGCAAGACAGGATGCAGTTGAAAACACCTGGTTGTTCATTAATCCTGTTTTGGAAGCCTGGGAAAATGACCCTTCCATTCCCCTTTATGGCTACCCGGCAGGGACCTGGGGACCCGAGGTATCGGATGCCCTAATTGAAGAGCCGGGAATAACCTGGAGATATCCCTGTAAAAATCTTTCAAACGATGGAATATACTGCGAGCTATAAAGATATTGCGGAATTGCAGGTTTTTTCTTCTGTGGAGGATATGGCTGCTGCAACTCTTCAAAAACTATCAGATCTCTCTCTTGCAGTTGATGAGTCGGAAGGAAATATCCACCTGGCTCTGTCTGGTGGATCCACTCCCCTAAAGCTTTTTGAACGAATGCTTACCGGATTCAGAAATGAATTGCACCCCCCAAGTTTTGAATTATACTGGGGCGATGAACGTTGCGTTCCACCTTGTCAGCCCGAAAGCAATTACGGAAATATGCTCGAAGCCTTCATCCATAAATCAGGGATTCCCGATTCCAATGTTTTTAGGATAAAAGGGGAGGAGGACCCCGAAAAGGAAAAGGTCAGGTATGCTGAACTACTCGAAAAGCTCCCCAAAATAAATGCTTACCCATCTTTCGATCTTACGTTTCTGGGGCTGGGTGAGGACGGACACACAGCTTCGGTTTTTCCCAACCGCCCGGATCTGCTGAATTCGAAAGAATTGACAGAAACCGCTTTCCATCCTCAGTCCCTTCAGACGAGAATAACCCTTACTCCCAACGTCCTCAAAGCTTCACGGGAAGTGTTATTTCTTGTAACGGGAAAGGCCAAAGCCCGGATCGTCGCAGAGATATTTGAGGATCAGCAGGTTGCCAGATCCTATCCTGCCTGGCACATCCGACCATTCCAGGGCAAACTGACCTGGTTCTGCGATGAAGAGGCAGCTTCCGAGCTCAACAATCTTTCATAAAAAAAGCTGCCCTGGGGCAGCTTTCAAAAAGGCTTGGTCGGTTGATTAGTAAATGTCTAATTGACTTCTTTTCTTAATGAACATCTCTGGTTTTCCTTCATAGACCCCTATCAGTCCGGTGGCAGCTATATGCCTGCCGGTAAAGAAATTGTAGGGTCTTCGGCTATACCTGCGGGCATCATGTCCCTCAAGAACGATGGTGAAATCCTGATAGGGAAAAGGAGCTCCGATATACAGGTAGTATTCATCTGTATTCCTTGAATACCAGGTATCGAAAACTTCGCCGTAAACCCTGGCTACTTCACCGATGTACATACTGGCATCGTAAGCCGAAATGGTATGGATACGATATCCTATCGGATAATACCAGAGATCATAATGCGGATACAGGTAACGGTACTCATTGTACATATGGATATCCCAAACCAGCCTTACCCTTGGAGGTGTGCGGTATACATAATGTACTCTCCGGTATTCAATTGGCCTGTAGGAATAATGAACGGTCGAAGGAGTCCTTCTAACAACCCTGTTGGGATGATAGTAGGTGTAGGTTCTCCGATTTTCCGTATAAACATGCCCTGTACGGGGCTTGTATTCCCTTTCAGTTACCACGGTCCGGGAACGATCGACCGTTCTGGTCGTACTTCTTCCAACCTCTCGCTCAACGCTGCGATCGGGGGTTCTGACAGCATTGCGATGGGTTTCACTCTCCCTGCTCCGGTTTTGCTCATGATTACCCCGGTCGTAAACCCCGGGTCGGGGTTGATCATTGTTACGATGTACTTCTCGGGTTGAACGGGAAGACCTTTCAATCGAGCTTCTTTCACCCGGATCCGGCCTGCTAACCGATTCACTCCGGCTTGAAGTGCCGGTGGAACGACTGCTCCTGGAATCACTTCGAGCTGCAGAGGATTCGGTACTCCGGGAAGAGGATGACGGCCTGACGGCCTGAGGGGTTGTATTGGATTTATTTCGATCAACACGTTCACTGGAAGAGGTGCTGCGGGTTTCCCTTTCAGACCTCGACCTATTACTTTGTGCACTCAGGTTGAACGCCAGCAGTAATATTGCGGTAATGATGCTTAACTGTTTCATGACGTTTCTATTTAATGATTACTTGACTGCTGTAATCCAAATTAAGTGCCAAAAAAATAAACATGTATGAATAATAATCGTATCTGAGAATACAAAAAGTTGATATTTAAGCGTATATATACAGTTAATTTTTTAGGAATACCTTCAAATTTATACATGTGAATCTTAAAGAGAAGGATATTGTCGACAGTATTCGGTATGCCAGTTATATTCAAACCGCCTTACTGCCTGATAAAGAAGAGTTTGGCCGATTGCTTCCGGAAAGCTTTATTCTCAATCAACCAAGAGATGTAGTTTCCGGCGATTTTTACTGGATCAGGCAAATAGACGAGCGAATCGTGATCGTAGCAGCCGATTGCACAGGCCATGGAGTTCCCGGAGCTTTCATGAGCATAATGGGGATAAATTTCCTGAACCAAATCATCTCCTACTGCATTCCGACCTCAAATAAAATCCTGAATCAACTAAGGGAATATGTTATGAAAGCCCTTCACCAGCATGGGGAAGAAGGGGAACAAAAGGACGGAATCGACCTTTCTCTTTGCGTGATAGATAAAGAAAAAAAGATCATCGAGTTTTCCGGAGCCAATAATCCGCTTATTTATTTCCATAAAAATGAGTTGTATGTGATCAAAGGAGACAGAATGCCTATTGGGGTGAGTCCCCTTTTGGAAGAATCCTTTACCCGCCATGTCATTCCATTCGATAATATAGAAACATTCTACCTTTTCTCAGATGGCTATCCCGATGCTTTTGGAGGGGATAATTATAAGAAGCTTAAATTCAAAGGTTTTAAGGAATATCTATCCCAGGTTCATCAGCTGGAGTTCCCCGTACAAAGGGAAATCCTGCAAAAAAAACTGGATAAATGGCAGCGAAATTACCAACAAATTGATGATATTCTCGTAATGGGTATTGGACTAAATCCTTTCAAAGGACAAATTTAAATACAATAAACGAGTGAAACTGACTGCTTTTAAGATTCAAAACTATCGATCTATTGTCAATACAGGGTGGGTTAAACTTGCAAACGATAATATTACAGCGCTGATAGGGCAGAATGAGTCCGGGAAAACCTCCATCCTCGAAGGACTTTACAGCTTTTTTACTGCAGAAATAAATGATGATATTCTCAGAAGTGATCTTAGTCTCCCTGAAATATCGTGCGAATTTACCCTCGACAGGTCCGAGCGCAAAAAATACGAGAAGCTGGAGAATCTTCCCGAAGAGATCGCTTCCTTTCTAAAAAACTCCGAACGGATTACCCTAAACCGGAAATGGACCAACAAAAATGAATCGATCTTCTTTTTTGGCGATGATGAGATATTAAATAAATACCGGGAGAAAGAAGAAAAAGAAGAAAAAGCTACGGAAGAGCTGGTAAGAAAAGCCGCTGAACTGATGGAGGAAACCTCCAGACTGGTGGAACTGTCAGGGAAAGCGGAAAAGGAAAAAAACGTGGCCCAGTCAGAATTGACCGTATGTCAGGCTCGAATCGATAAACTGGAGAGAATCCTTCAAAAAACCAGAAACCAACGGAAAAAGGAAACGGCAGCAGAAGAGCTAAAGGAAGTGAAACAAAAAGAAATCCTGGCAAAAACGAAATTCGAAAAATCCGAAGTTGCCGCCACAAAATATAGCGAAAGCCTTTCCCAGCTGATCAAAAAGACCGGCTATGCAGAAAAATTCATGGGATCAAGAGACCGGATGCTCCAAAATGAAGCCGGCATAAAGGAAATCATCCGTCTATTAAATGCAAACCGGGAAAAATTGCATTTCACTGATAAGGAAGAAATTATTCAACAGCTAAACCTGGAATATAAAGAACTCCAGTCTAAAAGAAATGATCTCGAATCCCAACTCCACGAACTGAAATCGAATTACTACTTTGCCCACGAGTGCTTCCGGCTTGCTCTCAAGAATAACATCGATAATATTGAAGCCAAAGCATGGGAAAATGTGGATCAGGAAAGCTCCGAGCTTCGATTGGAAGAGATCGCAGAAAATTTCCGCCCGGATTTGCCAGAGTTTAAGCTTTTCGAAGATTTTAGCAGCCTTCTTCCCAATCGAATTGATCTCGAAGATATTCTAAACCTGAACACCCGAGTGGAAGGCTTCAATGCCGCAAGAAATTTTCTGATCGTTTCCGGACTGGATGCAAGTTTTTTTAGAGAATCAAATAATCGTATCCTAAAACAGAAAATCGAAAATCTGAACGGGGAGATCACCCTTCACTTTCAGGGGTACTGGCGACAAAATCTCGGAAGAAATAATAAGATAAAACTGAATTTTGAACTGGAGCACTACGATTTTAATAATCCGGAGAAAAAGGGAAAGCCATACCTCGAATTCTGGATCAAAGACCAACATGAGCGGCTCTATCCAAAGCAACGCTCCCGGGGTGTAAGATGGTTCCTATCCTTCTTTCTTGAGCTTAAAGCAACCGCTCTTACCCACAACAAAACCGGGAAAATACTCCTGATCGATGAACCAGGTTTGAGCCTTCATGCCCGGGCCCAGGAAGATGTACTCAAAGTATTTGAAGATCTGAAAGAAAATATTCAGATCGTCTATTCCACCCATTCCGCCCACCTTGTCAATACCGACAAAATTTATCGCCTGCTGGCCGTACAACGAGCCGACGAATTTGATGACCGTTCGGAAACCCGGGTATACGACGCACAATCTCTAAGCAATGTGTCGGGTGATACCCTCTCTCCAATCTATTCACTCCTGGGAACCCAAATCAGCGAAAGCAACTTTGTGCACGAAAGAGATAACCTGATTGTGGAAGATACCATCGCCTTTTATTACCTCAAAACCCTCTTCGATATCTTTAAACCGAAAAAGAAAGTTTTTTTTCTACCTTCCACAAACCTTGAATCTGTGCCGCTGCTTGTGAACCTGATGACCGGCTGGAAACTGAAATTCGGATTACTGCTTTGCGATAATGAACAATCACTGACAGTTGCCTCAAAGATCAAAGACAGCCTCTATTTTTCCGATGAGGAAGCCTTTGGGAAGGATATCCGAATTATGAAAGGCTTTGATTGCTGCGAAAACCTCTTTTCTACCATCGACTTTAAGAAATATATCCTGAAAAAACGAATCGGAATCACGGAGAATAACAGCGAATATATTAAAAACAGCGGACTCAAAAGACTGGACCTGGCAAGGGCATTTACCCTTCATAACCAGAATCAACCTCTCAAACCTGGAGATTTTGATGAAGAAACCAGGGAAAATATAAAGGCCCT
>CAZNFR010000087.1:0-14523 GCA_964572225.1 uncultured Bacteroidaceae bacterium | reverse complement strand
TGAAATATTTATGAAATAGTTAGGAATCTACAAATTTTGAAAGAAATGGGGTTGTTCTGAGTTTTAGTGATTGGTAGTCTTTTTACAAACTATCCCTCTCCAACTCTTCAGCCTTTTCCTGAAGTTCGTCCAGTTTTCCATCTGGATCGGGAACATCAGGATCGGGGGGGACAACGATCTCTTCGGGGGCTTTTTTTACCGGTCCCGGTATTTTGTCGGTGCCTGTGTAAAGAAACGCAAAGAAAGCTCCGAGGATGGCGATGATAAGACAGGTAAGGGTGAATTTTCTGGGACCATTGGCTCTCCTCGCTTCAATATAGGCTGCCGCCGCAATGATGGCCGAAAATAATGCAATGATGGTGGCAAGAATCTGATTTTGCAAAAAGAAAATTATGATGAAAGCAACCGCGAGAATCACTATGCTGGCCACCGCCAATCCGAATCCCTGTGTTGAATTTTCCTTTTTCATGATTTATGGTTGAATTAAAGGGTAATTCACGTTCCTGGCCTATGCAAAAACTCCTTGCTTAAGGTAGTACAAGATAGTTAGAATTTCGCAGATATCAATTCCTATCCCCATATCCCTCAATCCCCATACGCCTCAATCAAAATCTCCAATATCTTCTTCGCCGCCACAGATACCGAAGTCCCGGGTCCGAAGATCGCAACCACTCCCTTCTTATACAGGTATTCGTAATCCTGAGCAGGGATCACCCCGCCGGCAACCACCATGATATCCTCACGCCCCAGCTTTTTCAACTCTTCAATCACCTGGGGGACCAGTGTTTTATGTCCGGCCGCCAGACTCGAAACACCCAGCACATGCACATCGTTCTCTACCGCCTGCCGTGCCGCTTCGGCCGGAGTCTGAAACAAGGGACCTATATCCACATCAAAACCGATATCCGCATAGCCTGTCGAGACCACCTTAGCCCCCCGGTCGTGACCGTCCTGACCCATCTTTGCTACCATGATCCTGGGCTGCCGTCCCTCCATCTTCGCAAATTGCGAAACCAGTTCCTTCGCTCTTTTAAAATTAACATCCTCGGCCGATTCCGATGAGTACACCCCGGATACCGAACGAATCACTGCCTTGTACCTTCCCGCCACCTTCTCAATGGCATAGGAGATCTCGCCCAGACTGGCTCTTTTCCGGGCAGCTTCGACCGATAGCTCCAGAAGGTTTCCTTTCCCGGTTTCCACCGCCTGTGTGATGGCATCCAAAGCCGCATCCACCTCCGACTGATCCCTTTCCGCACGCAGCTTCTCCAGTCTGCGAATCTGAGCCTCCCGCACCGCGGTATTGTCCACCTCCAGAATCTCGATCGGATCTTCCCTGTCAAGCTTCAGCTTATTGATCCCCACAATAGTATCCTTCCGTGAATCAATCCTTGCCTGCTTCCGGGCCGCAGCCTCTTCGATCCGCATCTTCGGCAGACCCGTCTCAATCGCTTTGGCCATCCCGCCCAGCTCTTCGATCTCCTCAATATGCGCCCAGGCTTTCTGCGCAATCTCGTGAGTAAGACTCTCCAGGTAGTAAGATCCCGCCCAGGGATCCAGCGACCGGGTAATCCCGGTTTCCTCCTGAAGGTATATCTGTGTGTTTCTGGCTATCCTCGCCGAGAAATCGGTGGGAAGGGCAATGGCCTCATCCAGGGCATTGGTATGCAAAGACTGGGTATGTCCAAGCGTAGCCGCCATAGCCTCCACACAGGTTCTGGCAACATTGTTGAAAGGATCCTGCTCCGTAAGGCTCCATCCGGAAGTCTGGGAATGCGTACGCAACGCCATGGACTTCGGATTCTTCGGATTAAACTTCTTCACAATCTTCGCCCAAAGCATCCGCGCCGCCCTCATCTTGGCAATCTCCATAAAATGATTCATCCCCACCGCCCAAAAGAATGACAGTCGCGGGGCAAAAGCATCAATGTCAATCCCGGCAGCAATTCCCGTCCGGAGATACTCCAGCCCGTCCGCCAGGGTATACGCCAGCTCTATATCGTTCGTCGCTCCCGCCTCCTGCATATGATACCCAGAAATGCTGATGCTGTTGAACCGCGGCATGTTCTTCGAAGTATACTCAAAGATATCCGCAATGATCCGCATGGAAGTTTCCGGTGGGTAGATATAGGTGTTCCGCACCATAAACTCCTTAAGAATATCATTCTGAATGGTCCCGGTCAGCTCCTCCAGACTCGCCCCCTGCTCCAGGGCCGTCACGATATAAAAGGCCATCACAGGCAATACCGCCCCGTTCATGGTCATGGAAACCGACATCTGATTCAGCGGGATCTGATCAAAAAGGATCTTCATGTCCAGCACCGAATCGATCGCCACTCCTGCTTTTCCCACATCTCCTTCCACCCTCTCGTGGTCGGAATCATACCCGCGATGCGTGGCCAGATCAAACGCAACCGACAAACCCTTCTGTCCGGCCGCCAGATTACGACGGTAGAAAGCGTTAGACTCCTCCGCCGTCGAAAAACCCGCATACTGCCGGATTGTCCAGGGCCGGGTCACATACATCGTCGAATAAGGTCCGCGCAGAAAAGGCGGCAGCCCGGCCGCAAAATTCAGATGCTCCATCCCGTCAAGATCCTCCCTGTTATACACAGGCTTCACAAGAATATGCTCCGGCGTTTCCCAGTCTCTCTCAATAAGGTTCTCCTTCTCCCACACCTCGGCAGGCTTTTTCGGCCCCTTCGTCTCCTTGAAATTTATTTTTGAATAATCAGGCTTCATCGTTTCAAATTTTATCCGATTCCCAGAATCTTGTTAAACGTTTTTAATTCATCGAGAAGGTTCGATTTCAGATGTATAAAATGCTTGGCCCCGGCCTCTTTCAGCGCCTCAACATGATCCTTCGGATACCCCGCGATCACCAGGCTCGCACCGGACTTATTCAGCGCAGCCGCCTCCGGGAAAATCACCGGATACTCATCATCCTTACTGCAAAGAACAACAATATCGGCGCCTGCCTCTTCTGCTTTTTCCATACCCTCTGCTATCGTCTCAAAACCATTGTTATCGATAATGCTGTACCCCGCGGGCGCAAAAAATCCCCAGGAAAATCCGGCCCTCGCCTTCCTCCACGTCAGATCCCCGTAGGTAAGCAGAAAAACCACCGGCGTCCTGGGCGAATTCTCCACTTTCATCCTCAACTTCTCAAACTCTTCAGCCCCCCGAAAAGCCACCAGCGGCTCCACATCGCCCTTGTCGGCCGGCACAGGGAAGGCAATCCCCTCGTCAAAATCCTCATTCACCCTCTCTTCCGGATTCGCATAGCGATTGGTGCCCGTAAACACTTTCCTCGCCGAAGCAATCCCCGCACGTTTCGCATCCGCAATTCCGGCAATATCCTTCTGAATAAACCCGGATTCCAGGCTTTTAATAAATCCCCCCAGCTTCTCCGTCTCCAGGAACAATTCCCATGCCTGCCCGGCAATCGAATCGGTAAGGTTTTCAATATAGTAAGCTCCTGCTGAAGGGTCCACCACCTTGTCGAGGTGTGCTTCCTCCTTCAGGATAATCTGTGTGTTCCTGGCTATTCTTTCCGAAAATTTGTCGGTCGACCGAAACGGTCTGTCAAACGGTATCACAGTTATGGAATCTGCTCCGCCAATGGCGGCCGACATGGCCTGGGTCGTTCCCCGCAGCATGTTCACATAAGGATCGTAAACCGTCTGCGTCCATTCCGAAGTGCTACAATGAATGAAGCAACGCTCTGCCCTCTCCTTTTCAGGTTTCCAGGACCGGATCATATGTGCATACAACAAACGGAGCGCCCTGATCCCGGCTATCTCAAGGAAGTACTGGGAACCGGCAGACAAGCCAAACACAAAGTGGGGAGCTATCTGATCAATGTTCATTCCCTTACTGCTCAGATGATCAATATACTCAGATACCATGGAAAGACTGTAAGCCAACTGCCTTACAATATTTCCGCCGGCATTATGAACGACCGATCCGTTTACCGTAAGGATCCTCAAAAAAGGAAATCTGACCGAAAACTCCGGGATCAGCCCCGCCAGCTCATCCATCATTTCCCGGCATTCCTT
This sequence comes from uncultured Bacteroidaceae bacterium, assembly GCA_964572225.1. Lineage (GTDB taxonomy): Bacteria > Bacteroidota > Bacteroidia > Bacteroidales > CAZNFR01. The sequence goes on along the minus strand of CAZNFR010000087.1, from coordinate 10,465 downwards.
AATCCCCAGTTCTCCCCGGGCAAGCTGCGCCAGCGGATCCTGATTGAAGGTTCCAATGATCTTATCACCCGGAATTTTCTGCTCACCCGAAATCCGGTCCAGATGCTTTAAAATCGTTCCCCCTCCGGCAGTCATCGAGAAATTGATGTGGATGCATTCATAGTAAATTCCCTTCAGCAGATGAAGAAAATCGTGATAAGGCATATTCCGTACATCCCCGAAAACAAATTTCAGGGAAGTAGCCCCCCGGTCGAGTACCATCAGGGCTTTTTTATTGGCCGATTCAACATCGTCCACATAAATGTTTTCACGGATCTCCCAGTCGTTGAGCTGGGTCTTGTTGGAACGGTTATAAGGAAATCCCGAGGGATATGAATCGAGATATTCAAGCCCCTCCAGATCCGCCGGAAGATAATACGGCTTTACATTAAATCCCTCCGGACATTTCCAGATCAGTTTTTCGTAAGGGGCACCCTTAAGGTCCTTGTTTATCTTTTCATCCCACTCCTCCCGGCTGATCCCGGGAAAATCGCTGAACAGCACCTGGTTTTGGTTCATAGGAAAAATTTTGGTAAAAATGCAAAGGTAGGAAAAAATGGGGATTTGGGGATATGGGGATTTGGGGATACCTTAAATCTTCATGACGATCACGCCCTTGTTACTGAACCCATCCATAGCGGGAAGTTCGGTTACCACATCATCCAGACCTATGATCCTTTCCACCAGCTTTTGCGGTTTCAGCTTGCCACTTAGGATCATTTCGAACATCTCCGGGTATTTAAAGGCTTGCATGCCATGACTCCCAATGATCTCCAGCTCGTGGGCGATCACTTTATCCATGGGCACCTTAGGATGGGCATGGTCCCCGGTCATTAATCCCACCTGAATATGTTTTCCCCGTTTTCTCAAACTGTTTACGGAGTTGAAGCAGGTTTCCTGGCTGCCCAGGGCGTCAAGAGAGACATGAACCCCGCCATGGCTTAGCTCCCTGATTTGATCCGTCAGTCCGGGATTCTCAATGGCATTGATGGTATGGGAGGCACCCAGCTCACGGGCAAATTCAAGGGTTTCACTGTTTATGTCGATGGCGATAACCTCAGCCCCCAGGGACCTGGCAATCATGATGGCCGACAATCCCACGCCGCCACATCCATGAACCGCCACAAACTGTCCTCCTTTCACCCGACCCTGCTCCACTACAGCCCTGAAGGAGGTAATAAACCGGCAACCCAGGGTAGCGGCGGTTATGTTGTCTATCTCCGCCGGTATATTCACCAGGTTGATATCGGCAAAATCTATCGCGACATACTCTGCAAAGGAACCCCAGTGAGTAAACCCGGGCTGGGTCTGGTTATCGCATACCTGGTGATTGCCGGAACGACATTCCCCACAACTCCCGCATCCGCAAACGAAAGGGACTGTAACTCGGTCCCCCTTCTTAAAATTCTTAACCTCTTTCCCGGTTTCTTCAATGATACCTGCCAACTCATGTCCGGGCACATGAGGAAGACGGATATCTACATCATGACCCATCCAGCCGTGCCAGTCGCTCCGGCACAAGCCATTGGCCTTTACCTTAATAACCACTCCATGATCGGCCGGTACCGGATCCTTTACCCTGCCAATATGTATAGTCCCCTGAAATTCTTCAAAATATGCTGCTCTCATAATACGGATTTTAAATACGAAGATAGGATTTTCCCCTACATCCCGCTAAATCCCCCTCCTCCATTCCCATTCTTTTCCTACCTTTGGTCAATGAAAATCCATTTCATTGCCATCGGTGGAGCAGTAATGCACAACCTGGCCATCGCTTTGCATAAAAAAGGGTACCGGGTTACCGGATCGGACGATGAAATCTTTGAACCCTCCCGCAGCCGGCTGGAAAAATACGGTCTCCTGCCGGATAAAAAAGGCTGGGACGAAGCCCGGATTCTTCCGGATCTGGATGCGGTAATCCTGGGTATGCACGCCCGCAAAGACAATCCGGAATTGCAAAAAGCCATCGTACTGGGGATAAAAATATACTCCTTCCCCGAATTTCTATATGAACAGACCAAAGACAAAAAAAGGGTAGTGATCGCAGGAAGTCACGGAAAAACCACCATCACCTCCATGGTGATGCATGTGCTCAGGGAGAAAGGAATCGGGTTTGATTATATGGTCGGATCAGCGATTGATGGATTCGAGACCATGGTCGGGCTCGATCCGGATTCGGAAATCGCCGTCTTCGAAGGGGATGAATACCTGAGTTCTCCCCTGGATCTTCGTCCAAAATTTGCCCATTACCTGCCCCACCTCACCCTGATAAGCGGGATAGCCTGGGACCACATCAATGTGTATCCGGAGTATTCCGGATACCGGAAGCAATTCAGGGATTTGGCCGAAAACACCCTGAGCCGGGGTGAGCTAGTTTATTTTGGGGAGGATGGAGAGATCAGGGATATTCTTCAGGAACTCGGGAGAGGTGAGATCCTGCATGGAAGCAGACCCTACCATGAACCGGAATTTCGGATGCAGGATGATAAGATGGTGGTTATCCATAGAAACAAGGAGTACCCGGTAAACCTGATCGGACGGTACAACCTTCAGAACCTGGCAGGCGCCATGGAAGTTTGTCTATCCCTCGGGGTAGAGGCGGAGGAATTTCTGAAAGCCATGGGTACTTTCCGGGGAGCTGCACGAAGACAGGAATGTCTGTGGTCGGGAGACAAAATGAAGGTGTATCTGGATTTTGCCCATGCCCCTTCCAAAGTCGGAAGCACGGTTAAAGGGTTCAGAGAGATGTATCCGGAACAGAAACTCATCGTCTTTTTGGAGCTTCACACCTTCAGCAGTCTGAACCGCGAGTTTATTCCCCGGTACAAGGATACACTCGAAGGAGCCGATGAAGCCTGGGTGTTTTTTGATCCCGGGGTGGTAAAGCAGAAAAAACTGCAGGAGCTGGAGCCTGAATTTGTTCAGCATGCCTTTGGAAGGGAAGGACTGGAGATTGTCACGGATCCGGAAAAATTCGGGAAGGCAATCCTGAAAAAGCTGGACCAGAATCGGGGGATCATTCTCATCATGTCGTCCGGAAATCTCGACGGATTGAATATCCGGTCGGCCATAAGTCAACGCTTTGGCAAAGAGTAATCAGTCAGGCAATTAGCCAGTATAAAGAAAAATTCCGGAACCCTGAAAAATTTTTTGCGAATTAAAAAACAAAATTTATCTTTGCACACCCAAACAGGGAAAAAGTTCTTACAAGGTCCGGTCGTCTAGTGGTTAGGACGCAAGGTTTTCATCCTTGTAACCGGGGTTCGATTCCCCGTCGGACTGCAGAACAAACCCTGCTATCGTAATGATGGTGGGGTTTTTTAATTTCGGAATTTCAACCCAAAAACATTCCTGAAAACTACTTCTCTGTTTGAATCGGCCTAATTGCTTTACCCCAATTTGTTGCAGCATAGGAAAACTTCGGAGTCCATACATGAATCGACACTGGCCTTCATAAAAGGAGGAGCTGAGGGATTCATTGTGTCGCGGCATTACTCTGAGATCCGGCCAGATTTTCTCAGCTCTTTTGGAGAAGCCCTCGGAGAGTAAAAATTCAGCTTTTTTCATAACTTTGTACATACGCACTACTATTTTTGCTTTAAAAAATGCAGCTCTGACAAATTGCCCGGTTTAACCCGGGTATTCCGGAGGTAAAAACCAGGGATCCGAAGTAGAGCAAGGGCCTTAGAAAGAAAGGAATTAAATCCAAAGTCTGTCCAATGACCAACGATTCAGAAATAAGATGGGAACAAAGGTTTTCAAATTTTGAAAAAGCATTGCATAAACTTAAGGAGGCTGTATTTTATATTACGGAAAGAGTTAATGATAAAGATAAGGATAGTACTTCAGATGCGGAGTTTGAAATCCTTAGAGAGGGATTAATACAGCGATTTGAATACACCCATGAACTTGCCTGGAATGTAATGAAAGACTTTTTATTTGAAGTCGGAAATGTAAAATTATACGGTTCTAAAGATGCTACCCGTGAAGCATTTAAAGCAGGATTAATTGAAGATGGCGACAGTTGGATGGAAATGATTTTAAGCCGCAACAAATCATCCCATACTTACAATGAAGAAACGGCAAAGGAAATTTACGATAAGATTATTTACAGGTATTTATCTGCCCTTCAGCATTTCCAAAAGGTTATAAGTGAAAAAAGAAAATCAGGAAAATAATGTTTGGCCTGAAAGAAGAACATATTAATTCTATTCAATCTATTCTTAAAAAATACAGCAATGTTGAAAAAGCATTTATATATGGCTCAAGGGCTAAAGGCAACTATGAGAATGGATCGGATATTGATCTAAGCCTCGAAGGTGGAAAATTAGACTATACCACTTTACTAAAGATTGAATCTGATCTTGATAATCTCAATCTACCCTATCAAATTGACCTTTCCATTTACCATAATATTAAAAACCAGGATTTAAAGGACCATATCACCAGGATCGGCCAAATTTTTTACGAAAAAATCAGTACATTTTAATTGAAACTCCGGAAAACGGTTCCCTTGACCTTACCTGCATTAATAATTCATTCCGATAAAAGGTAACCTGGGAAAGCTTGGGACCATTCAGGTGCGGATCGGTACCCCGGAGTCCTTTCAGACATAATCTTTTTGCAATCCTTTTTTGTACCTTTAGGGAAGAAAGAATACATAAAATCAATAAAAGGGTTTACCCATGAAAAAAATGACACCCGAACAAGAAGCCAAATGGTTTCTGCGAATGCTGGAACTGGAGAAAATGGACCTGGAAGAACGCGAAGAACAATTGCGTGAAATGGAAAAGATCCATAATCAGATCCTGAGAAAAGAAAGACTGGCAAGGAAAATTTTCAGCAAAATGTTCTGGAACTAAACATCGTAACTACAACCGCAATCAATGCGGAATTGCTTTCATTCTGGCATTTAACGATCCTTGATACTGTAGTGTACATATAACAACGTTGTGTTTAATTACCGAAGAACGTCTTTCCCACTAAAACTTATTATTAAATTTTGATATTAGTATCTAATTAGGTACCTTTAAGCAAAAAATAAATGCCCCAAATAGATGCATTTAACGGGATTAAAATCAGTATCTATAATGGAGACCACAGACCGCCCCATATTCATGCCAGCTATGGAGAATATGAAGTATTAATAGTAATCGAAACAGGACAAATTTATGCAGGAGATTTGCCAACAAAACAACTAAAAATGACTTTTGATTGGTTGGCTTTAAATGCAGAAGAGGCTTTAAATATTTTTTATCAATTAAATCCGGAATTACAATGAGAAAAGCAATTAAAATACCTAGGATATTAAAGATCAATTGGATAAAAGGATTAACAATTTCAGTGGTATATAACAATGGTGAATCGAGAATAATTGATTTTCAAAAAGTCATCAAAGGAATTGGATTAAAAAAAGATTCACCTGCCTGGATATTAATGCATCCAAAAGAGTTCAAAAAAGTAAAAGTTGATAATAATACTCTTTCATGGACCAATGTAGAACAATATATATCAAAACTTGATGGATCCAGAATTAAAGTCCCATTTGAAATTGGAGCAGATGTTTTATTAAAATACAGCAAACCTGAGAAATCAGAACTTATACTAAAAATTGGAAAGTTAATTAAAGAGAGTCGCTTAAAATCAGGTTTAACCCAGCAAGAACTGGCCTTAAAAAGCGGAACAACAAGAAACTATATTTCAAGAATAGAGAATGAACGTTCAGATATTGAATTAGGAACGTTAAGGAAAATAATTGAAACGGGATTAGGGAAAAAAATTGATATTCAGATCAAATAGCAACTAAACACAACAGGCTGTATATTTTAAGCCTGGTATGTTTTTGGTATAAAGTAAGTTTCCGAATTTTGTTTAATTTGGATAATGAAAATTAATGCTTTGGGTGCCGGGTCTAAACATACAGCCTATACGAGTTAATTGTTGTCCGTTCGCAAATTGTGAATTGTTTTCATTCTGGTATTTAACGATCTTTGATACAGCTTACAGGGATCAAAAAATTGGTTTACAATTCATTAGGCACTGAAACAGGTTGAAAAAACTGTATCTGAAAACCGCAGCTCAGGAATTGAACTGCGGTTTTTTCATTTCCAGTCAAAAGAGTTCCAGCTGTTTTGGAGTATCAGGTCGCACCGCCTCCTCAGGACCACGGAAGAATTCCATTTATCCAAATTGTTTGTCGGTAAGGGTTAACATGATTACTTCTGTGATAGAACACCTCTTGAAAAACAGTTTTCCTGTTTTAATTAGCCAATTCTGTGTATATATTTGAATTTTACCCGATAATCCATTCAAAATTTGCCCTGATACAATGCCATTGAACCGAAAAATATTCCTGAGAACTGCTTCTCTCTCTGCATAATCCCAGGTGCTGAGCCCAATTATGACGGAATCTGCCCTGTAGAGGATGGGAGACATATTCCTATCAGGCCTGAATGAATAAATACCCTTTTTGTAACCCTCATCGAACCTGAGAAAAACGGTCCCTGTGCAAAAAACAATCCAGGATCTGCAGGTTACTCCTTCTTTAAATACTTATTCATGAGTTCAAACAATTTATCCCTTCGAATAGGCTTGGAAAGAAAGTCATCGCAGCCGTGCCGGATCGCAAGCTGTCTGTCCGATTCAACAGAATATGCAGTTTGTGCAATGACCGGCAGATCCGGGAACGCTGTTTTAATTTTCTCCGTTGCTTCATGTCCGTTCATCACCGGCATTTTGATATCCATCAGGACAAGATCAATATTTTTACCCTCAATACACAGATCTACCGCTTCTTTTCCGTTTTTCGCATGGATAAGCATGAAATCACCCTTTCCCTTATTTTCAAACAATGCCTCAAGAAAGAGGTAATTAACTTCTTCATCCTCTGCGATCAGGATAGTGTGGGTCTTCTTTTCAATTGCGTTTTCCTTAAAGTCTGCCTCGAAACCGATTGGGTTCTTTACTACCGGTTTGTAAGGTATGCTTACAAAGAATGTTGAACCTTTTCCCTTTTCTGATTCCAGAGTGATAACACCCCCAAGGAGCTCTGCATTCTCTTTTGAAATGGACAAACCCAATCCTAATCCCCCGTGTTTAGATGAAATCTCCTTGTCTTCCTGTGAGAACCTGACAAAAATCAAATCGTGATTTTTGGGGTCAATTCCCACACCTGTGTCCGAGACATAAATTTTAAGCAGGTCATTCTCCACGGTATACCCGAATTCCACGAAACCTTCATTCGTGAATTTTAATGCATTCTCCAGTAGATTGCTGATTATTTTGCTAAGTTTCGTTTTGTCCGAAATAAGATAGCTTTGGCTATCACTTAGCTGTTTCTTCAGATATAGTGGAATATTTCTTTCTTTCGATTTCAAATTAAAAATGGAAAATAACTCCATCAACAGATCGTTCAGACAGAATTCGGTTTCAACTAATTTTTCCTGTTTGGTTTCGAGGGTCGAAATTTCCAGTATATCATCTATGATTCGTAGAAGTTGAATGCTGCTGTTCTGAATAATCCTTGTATAGTACCTTCTTTTTTCGTTTGAAATGTCTTCGTTGCTTAACATCTCCGAAAACCCGATAATGCCATTCATGGGTGTCCGGATTTCGTGGGACATATTATTCAGGAATTCGGTTTTAAGCCGACTGGCCTCTTCGGCTTTTTCTTTGGCCGATTTTAAATCTTGTTGCGATTTAAGGGTTTCGGTAACATCATGACAAACCGAGAATGATATAGGTTGATTATTGACAACGATCCTATATCCCTGCAATTGAACAAATAGATCCGTTCCATCTTTCTTTTTATGGTGCCGTATATTTACATAAGCTTGCCCTTCCTGAGAAATTTCATTGGCTACTTTCTTTGACTTTTCAATTTCTGCACTGAATTTCAAGCAGGACATCCCAATTAAATCATCTCTGCTATACCCATAAGTTTTGGAAGTTGCCTCGTTGGCCTCCAGGATCTTATAGGTTTCAGGGTCAAAAATAAAAATGGCATCTGCAACCCGGTTGAAAAATGATCTGAACTTTTGTTCGTTTTCTTCGGCTTTTTCTTTGGCAACAACCAGGTCATTTTTAATCTTATTCAAAGGGCTAATATCCTTGGTTATGTTTATGGTATGTTTTTCACCTTCAAATTCAATTACTGCCGATGAAACCAAGCAATCCAGTACTTTCCCGGATTTGGTAACAAATTTGGCCTCCAGGTTTTCAATTCTTCCGGTTTTCTCCAGAATACTCTTGTATTCATTTCGCTGCCTGGGTTTATGCCATATTTTAATATGCTTAGAGCTGACTCCAACAATCTCCTTTTCCGAATACTCAAAGGTTTTGTAAAAACCTTCGTTGGCAGATACGTACAATCCGTCTTCCAGCCTATTAATGGTTATGGCATCAGGATTGGTCAAAATGGCTTTCCGAAATTTTTCCTCGCTTTTCTCAATTTTTTCTTTGGCTTCTGAAATTTCTTCGTTCTGGGTTTTATATTCTTCATAGAGAGAGTAATATTCCTCCGTTTGTTCTTTTAACTGAAGTTCGGCTTTTTTGCGCTCGGTAATAACCTCGGTATATATGATGATCCCTCCGATAGAGTCATCTTCCCGGTACCAGGGACGACATTCCCAGCTAGTATAATCAACCGACCCGTCAAGCCGGTTAAAAACATCTTCATCTTTCCTTAATATTTCGCCCTTGAGGGATCGCTGGTGTACTTGTTTCCACTTTTCCGGAATATCCGGGAATACTTCATAATGATGCTTTCCAATAACATCCTTACGGCTGATATTGTAATCAGTTAAAAACCGGTCACTTACAAAAATAAAATTCAACTGGTCATCAAAAACGGTAATGGCATTGGGATCGTGCTTTATAATGTACTCCATTAATTTGTGCCAGTGCATAAGCTTTTGATCGGCATTTTTGCGCTCGGTAATATTCCTGACAAATACCAATGCGCCGTCCATCCCATCGAATTTATAGGGGATACCGGATGTTTCAACATGAACCGGAGTTCCGTCAAGCTTAAGGTAAATTTGTTCATTTAATTTCTGGATCTGTTTTTTCTTATTCAATCCAACAATCCTTTCCTTAATTTTCTGGTGGAAATCGGGATGGAATCGGTTCATGACTGAAGTACCGATGAGTTGTTGATCATCATCGGCACCAAATAATTCCAGTCCTTTTCTGTTGACATAGGCAAATTTCCAGTCGGTTTGGATAAAAATGGCATCGGGAGCGTTGTCAACCAATAATCTGAATTGTTTTTCACTTTCGAATAACTTTTCCCTTTCTGTTAACAGAGAATAATTAGACTGTGTCAGTTCTTCGTTAACGGATAAATATTCTTCATTTTGTTCTTTCAGTTTAAAAATGACATCAGCATCCCCGTTAACCGGATTCAGAGAAAGTGATTGTATTAATGCCAGGTCTAACTCAATTACGTTTTTAAACTGATACAGTAGGGCTTTGTATTCAGAACTAAACTCATTTTCCTTTGCATCCAGTACACAAAGGGTCCCAAAGGGCTGTTTGTCCGGGTAGTTTATGGGGATACCCAAATAGGCGATCATTCCCAGTTTTATATCCGGGTTATTCATCCAGGTTTCATCCTTCAATGCATTTGGAACCAGAAGCTCTTTTCGGGATTTGATAACGGTTTCGCAATACAGCCCGTGCCAGTGCTCCCTGTCACCGGCATGATAAGGATTATTGTCTGAGCGGCTGGAAATGAATACTTCCATAAATTCATTATCCGATTTCATTATGAGTGCAGCTGGCACATTCATAATCTTCGCCAGCAGATCGGCAATATTCTGCCACTTGGTAAGAAAACTGTCAGGGATATTAATGGATGGATTTTGCATGATTAAACCCTGTTAATGGTTAAATTAAAAAACTACGTTTTAGTTGACCCACAGAATGGGTGAATCCATTAGTGGTGGCAAATAGTCAAATAAAAAGAAATAGATCCCCGGTTTAGTTATTAAAATGGTCTTTTGAAACTGTTGGCAAGCAGTTACGTTCAAAATTTAACAATAATTTCTCATATTTCCCTAAAAAATATGCATGATTTACCTTTAGTTAATGTTTTTTAAATTCTAATCAGGCTCTGTAAAATCCTAAGCACCAACGATTCAATACTTTTCCATGAGCAATACTAGCTTTGAACTGCTTCACAGTTTTCTGAACAGGCCGGTCCAGCATTACATGGTTGTGTGAATTGCTTTCATTCTGGTATTTAACGATCTTTGATACAGTGTCAGCCAAGACATCTACCTATACACTTACGTTGTGAATTGCTTTCTTTCTGGTATTTAACGATCTTTGATACAGTCGCTGAAGAGGCAGCCAGGGAGCTGCTCCAGTTGTGAATTGCTTTCTTTCTGGTATTTAACGATCTTTGATACAGTAACGGCTACGT
>CAZNFR010000086.1:0-14670 GCA_964572225.1 uncultured Bacteroidaceae bacterium | reverse complement strand
CTAAACCCTCCTAAACCCCTAAACCCCTAAACTTCTAAACTTCTAAACGATAAAAAAGATCGCTTATTTAAGAAAATTGACAAAAACTTAAATAATAACTATCTTTATTTAAATTTTTGATCATGAATAAGTTTAAATCAGGTCAGTATATCAGTCAGGGTTACTATAAGAGCTTTCAACCGAGTTTTATTAATCGGCAATTGCAGGTCGACAACATGGAAATATTGCAATTGTTAAGTCAGGCAGACAGAGAAATGGGGAGATTGGATATGTTTTCAAAATACATTCCGGATATCAGGCTGTTTATACGTATGCATGTGCTAAAGGAAGCGACACAGAGTAGCAAAATTGAAGGTACTCAGACAAACATGGATGAAGCTCTTTTGGAAAAGGAGGATTTACCTCTGGATAAACGAAATGATTGGGAGGAAGTTCAGAACTATATAAAAGCCATGGAATGGGCTATGGAGTCCCTGGATAAAATGCCATTTTCATCCCGGCTAATAAGAGAAACTCACCGTGTATTACTTCAGGGGGTGCGGGGAGAAAAAAAACGACCGGGTGAATTTCGGGTTAGTCAAAACTGGATTGGCGGTGCAACAATAAAGGATGCTGTGTTTATCCCTCCGGTTCATAGTTCTGTACCCGACCTGATGAGTGATATCGAGAAATTCATTCATAACGAAGAATTGCATATCCCGGAACTACTTAAAATAGGATTGGTTCATTATCAGTTTGAGACCATTCATCCTTTTCTGGATGGAAATGGCAGGGTAGGTCGATTACTAATTCCACTTTACCTGGTCAGCAAAGGAATCCTTCAAAGTCCCATATTATATTTATCTGATTTTTTTGAAAAGCACAGGCAATTGTACTATGATAATCTTACCATTGTGAGAGAAAAAAATGATTTAGGGCAATGGTATAAATTCTTTCTTGTTGGAGTGATCGAAACCGCTAAAAATGGAATTAGCACTTTTGATAAAATACTTCAACTTCAAAAGAAAATTGATGCTGACTTGCAAAAATTGGGGAGTCGGGCATTAAAAGCAAAAAAAGTAATTGACTATCTGTACAAAAAACCGTTGATCACAGCCCACAAAGTAAGTGAGATTGCTTCGATTTCAATGCCATCCTCCTACAAATTGATTTCAGACCTGGAGAAACTCCAAATATTGCAGGAAAAGACCGGCGGACAAAGAAGCAGGGTATATGGGTTTGAGGATTATATAGAGATATTTAAGTAGGAAGAATGGGGATTTGGGGATTTGGGGATGGGAAGAATGGGGATTTGGAGATTTGGGGATTTGGGGATGGGAAGCCTCCCTTTTCGGATTAGGTTTTGATTCGGGGTAGTCAATTTTCCCGAATTCCGTTATACTTCCTTCGTCTAACTTTTGTATATTTACTTGTTAATCCCCACAGCCATGAAAACCCCGGAGGTAAATAACGTAATTTCCCTCTTAAACTATATTGAGGAGCTGGGTTATAAGGAAACCAATGAGAAGCTGGGTGAGATGGTGGCGAATCTGGGAAACTGCGTGCTCATGCCCAACCAGATGATGTGGCTCACGCATTATCATCCTTTTGAATTTGTATTCAAAAAGAATATCACCCGGGTGCTGGGATACGATGAATCGGAGTTTACCCCCGACTTCTCCCTGAATATCATTCATCCGGCCGACCGGGAATTTATGATCACCTCCATCCACGAAGCCCTGGAATGGCACCGTAAAAACAAAAGCGAAGAGGAACGCTTCGTTACCATTTACGAGTACCGGGTCATTAACAAACAGAATGAGATTGTAAAACTTCAACGCTATGCTTATCCGGTCTACCAGTGCAAGAAAGGGGTTATCCTCACCTCCCTCAGCGTGGTGAACGATGTGAGCTTTATCAAAAAGGACAATCAGCCCAAAGCTGTGATCTATAATCCGCGGACCCGCGAAAACCTCTGGTTCGCCTCTCTCCGCTACAACCGGAAGTACGGACTCTCGCGAAGGGAGATCCAGATCCTCCAGGGCCTGGCCGATGGAAAGACCAGTCAGACTATAGGATCCGAACTCTTTATTGCCAAGAACACCGTGGATGTGCATCGCCGCAAGATGCTTGAGAAAACGAGGATCAACAATACGGCCGGACTCATCAGCTACGGGTTTCGCGCCGGACTCATCCAGTAATTCCCGTCTTACCGGCAGACCCTTCAGCCGAAAAATACTCATTTGTGAGTATTGATTTCATTGTTTTGGCCGGCATACCTTTAAGGATTAATTAAAAAACCGGAAATCAGGATGCGTAAATCTTTATTAACTTCAATCTCCGTTTTTGGCTCCCTCTTGCTTATATTTTTCTCCACCATGGGTGCCGGCGGGAAGAGTACGAATGGTTCTGCCGCAATGAATATGCCGGCCGGAATGGAAAGCTTCTCCTGGAAGGAAAGCCTGGTGGATTACACCGAGCCTTACATTGAAAGTGTAAGCATTGTGGATGTGGTGGATCAGGATGAGGACGGGTTCTTCGAAAGCTTCAGCCTGCTGGTCGATGTGGAAGCCATCTACATGGATCAGGTGGCCAGCGGAGTGATGATCTACGTAGAACAGTCGACCCTTCTTCCCGGCGGGGACAGTCAGGGTCCCTTCGATTTTACCGGTTACGACGCTTCCGACGCGGTTAAGATGGGTCCTTACACCAATACGGAGGTTTCCGGTTTCCCCGACAACCTGGAATTTACCATCCGGGCCGAGAATTACCTGGCTTCCTACGACTATTATATAAATGTGCCTGTCGATGCCCCTCTCATTCCCGAGGCCCCCGAGATCGTGAGCTACACCATTGTGGATGCGGTCGATAACAACAGTAACAATTATTACGAAAGCTTTTTCCTGGAGATCGATGTGGATCCCGCGAACGGAGGGATCGCGGAGGATGTGATGCTCGACGTGGATGTGGATTTCGGTCAGTCCCTTAGCTCCTGGGGTCCATACGATTTTGAGGGGTATACCGATGCCGACAAGAAGAAGCTTGGCCCCTTCACCATGGCTAACTACGATAACACCCCCCGGCTGCTCACCTTTCAGGTTACGGCATCCAATGCACAGGGGAGCGACAGTTACAGCGAAGACATAGGGGTGGACGGCGACGATTACGGGGCGGTGATCGTCTCCTTCGAGGCGGTGGATCCCACCGACGCGGATCTCGACGGGTACTATGAGAGCTTTTATCTGGAGGTGGATGTGGACAACAAAACCGATGTCTATCTCGACGAAGTTTACGTGTTCATCAAACAGGGCGGAAATACCCTGGCTCAGACCGGATTTACCTTTGTGGACGGGATCGGTCCGGGCGACACCTTCCGGTTCGGGCCTTTCAATTATACGGATTTCAGCTCGGGAACCTCCAATGTAACCTTCACGGTTGAAGTGAATCAGTTTTACGGGGATGTCTCCCAAAGCATTCAGGTTCCCGTGGATGGTCAGCTCACCCCCGATTCGGCCCCGCTTATCGCTAACGCCACGGTCATAAATACTACCGATGCCAATACGAACGGCTTTTACGAGTCTTTCTCCATTGAACTGAATGTGGATCCTTCCAACGGACAGTTGTCCAACGGAGTTTCCGTTCAGGTTAATGCCGACAACGGGCAGGTCTTTACGACCGACGGACCCTTCAATTTTACAGGTACCGGCACCTCCGACAAGATCATTCTTGGACCTTATACCCAGGCACAGTTCGACAATACTCCCCGGACCCTTTCATTTGTGATAAGCGCTTTTAACGGGTTTGGGAACGATTCGGAGATCCTGCAGATCCCGATGGACGGCGACGATTACAATCCGGTGATCGCAGGAATGAGTCTTGTGAACGTTGTCGATGCCGACGGCGACGGATGGTATGAGCTTTTCAGTCTTGAAGTGGATGTGAACAACAATGCCTTCAATACCCTTAACGATGTGTACATTGATGTGCTGGACGGTGCAAATCTTGTGGGGAAATACGGACCCTATACCTTTATCGGAACTACACCGGCCGACAGCAGGGTTTTGGGGCCTTTTACCATGGCCCAGTTTGGAAATCCCAGGCAGGAGAAAACCCTAACGATCAAAGCATACAACGCCAATGCGGAAGATGCGATGAACATAAACGTTAAGATCGATGATGTGGCAGGGTCTGCACCTGTGGCTGCGTTTACGTCGGACAAGACCGGCGGGACGGCTCCGCTTACGGTCACATTCACCGATCTTTCCCTGAATTCGCCCACCTCCTGGTCCTGGGAATTCACCGGTGGAACCCCGTCGGTTTCAACCGAACCAAATCCGGTGGTCGTTTACAATTCACCCGGGGTATTCCCGGTGACGCTGACGGTTTCGAATACGACAGGGTCAAGTACCCTGCCGGTGTCGGGGTATATCACCGTAACGAGTCCGGTACTTAGCACCGACGCCACGTTGAAATCCCTTTCGGTGGCCACGGGAAGCCTGGATCCGGCCTTTGCCCCTTCAACCTATAACTACACTGTACTGCTACCGGAGGGCACGACGGAAGCCCCGGCAGTGACAGCCGAAACGAATGATCCGATGGCGAGTTTTAGCATCAATGATCCGGTGGATATTACTTCGACGAATGCCACTGATCGACAGGCGACCGTAGTGGTGACGGCAGAAGACGGAAGCACGCAACTTGAGTACCGGATCGAATTCAATGTAGAGGTTTCCGTAAGCACGGATGCCACCCTTATATCACTGCTGCTTTCCTATGGTAGCCTGACACCGGCTTTTTCCCCAAACATCTATCAATACAGCGTTGAGTTGCCTTCCTACCTTACGGAGACCGGCCCGATAATCGCCACGGCAGCGGATATTAATTCGGAGGTGGATATAACCTATCCGGCCGATCTGAGCTCAGAGAATGCAGCCGACCGTACCGCGATAATCGTGGTTACTGCCGAAGATGGACAGATGAGTCTGACTTACACCCTTGTCTTCACCCGGGAACCGTCGACTATGCATACCTTGTCGTTCACCCTATCCCAGCCGGAGGAATTGAAAGCGTACGCCGGGTTTGACGAGGAGGTGAAACCCGGGGAGGAAGTTACGCTTGGCGGACAGATTCTGGCGACCGGAGGAATGGAACCCTACCAGTATTCCTGGCTGGATTCCGAGGGCTTGCTGTCGAACGATAAGAATCCGACGCTGGAAATCCTAAAAGAAGAAGATATTGTGCTGATGGTCAATGATTCCAGAGGCTGCAGCGCATACGACACGATCAGTATTACCCTGGAATTCGGGGTGGGGCTGGATCCGGATTGGGCAGGCAGGATGCTTATCTTCCCCAACCCGGCTCAGGAGAGGATCACCGTTCAGTTTGAAAGGGCTGTGGAGAAGGATACTCCGGTCCGGATTTTTGATCTGCAATCAAGGATGATAAGCAATACGCTTATCGAAGAAAACGAATCGGAGGTAAGCATTGAGTTGTCCGGATTTACTCCGGGGGTATATATACTGAAGATCGGCGAGATCGGTTCGGAAATCACCAGAAAAATTATCATTAACAAGAAATAACCATGAGGCAAATTACGAATATTCTTTTCTCAATCATTTTTTTCCTGCTTTCGGCCGGTATGGTCAATGCCCAGAATACAATCAATGCAGGGGATTCTCTTCGACTACAGGTTGACGGCACCTACCGGGGGGAATTGTTGTGGCAGTTTTCGACCGATTCGGTGAACTGGGAAACCCTGAATGGCAGCTATGGATCTGACTTTTCGTTTTTGCCTGTGGAATCCGGTTATATCCGCTCTATCATCCTGGAAGAAAATTGCGATACCCTGGTTTCGGATGTACAGAAGATCGTGATGGAGGGAATGGCACAGCACGAGGCTTTTGTGGTGACTGATCCGAATAATCCTTTAGTATTAAGTGTATTAAGGACTGATGACATAAAGGTCAATTATTATGCTGACAAGCAGGAAGACGGGAAAGTAAACTATATAAATATGGTAACGGTACAGCATTCAGATTCATTGAATTCGGATATTATTGAACTTGATTCACTTGGCAGACCCGATAGAGCATTTGGTGCCGATGGTTCACTTATGGACTTTGAGTGGATCAATGAGCAAGAGTTCAGAATTTTGTACACCACCGCTAATGGAGAAATAACGGTTAATGTTCCCTTTGACTTTTCGGAGGAAACTCAAATGCCCGTTCCGGCAAAACCGAAAGAGATATTCAGGTCAAGAGAGCTGGAGGTGATGGTTACTCAGAAAGTTCCCGATAGTGAAGTCCCTGACCTACCAGGGCAACTGGGCAATTTTTGGAATTACAACGTACAGCTTACCCGTTGCGGTGAACCCTATGATGATGCATATGTTCATACAGCCCTTACAGGTATCGGAGGGGATAAAGCTTTTCAATCTGAAAGTAAAGCTTCCTCCTCCGGTGGGGGAAATTACAATTTGAAGATAAGGCCCTTTGTTAAAGGTCCTAATTTGACCGAACCTGTATGTGAAACCGTAGTGGTTGCCCTGGATCATACATGTGATTGGGGATCCTTATACTTTGAAACACCGGGTTCCTCGGGGAATGATGCTCTAATTTGTGCACGGCTCGCTCTTTACCTGGATCTGGCAACCCCGGTAGTTCCGGGTGATGGATTGGTATATTTTGCGGGTTGCGAAGCACTTATAAACTCAATACGGATTTATTGTCAAACCCTTGGTGAGAGTGGAGTTCCAATGGGTCAAAGTGTTTTAGCCAGACTGTGCAAATTAAATGAACCGGTTCCCCCGAGTCAGTACACCCTCAGAACTTTAATCTGGGTGAAAGGGAAAGGAAAAATTGAAGGTCCCACTCGTACTGTAAATCCAGGAGATAGTTTTATACCCTCAATGACACTAGACCTGCCATCAGAGACCAAAATTCAGGATATTATTACTAACCCTTGGGATCCGGCACCGGGTCAGGACTATATAGCCACGGCCGATATTTACTGCGCTGAAGAAGGCATGGAGGCCACCATATCTGTTAAAGGAACAGACGATTATAGTAAATCGAAAACGGTGACCCTGCCCGCCGGTAATTCCACTATTTCAATCTCGGTCCCCGGCGCCGAAGCAGGGGTATATGATGCCTTGAAAGTAACCATACCCGGAGTAGGTACCAGTTATGCAGCGGTGGTATTCTAAAACCTGATCCAGACAAGGTGCCAAAACTAAATGAAGTCGAAAAGTATGAAGTTCATTAGTATACAGCATATGAAACAAGCATGATTAAAATAATTATTAATCACAGCGATACTAATTATTTTATTCATGCGGTTCCATCTGACAAATTAAAATTAAAGATAAACAGATGAAAAAAACAGGTTTACTTATACTGTTAATATTTGGGATGATTGGCCTTTATGGGCAGGAGTCGAATCCGGCCAGTGGGGGAACAGCCACCGGAAGTGGGGGTACTGTCAGCTACACTGCAGGTCAGTCTGTATACCTCATGCATACCGGTAGCGGAGGAACGGTTGCTGAAGGAGTGCAACAGCCGTTTGAGATCTCAACGCTGACCGGGGGTGATAATCCTTTGGTTAACCTGGAAATGTCGGCCTGGCCCAATCCGGCCCGTGAGTTTCTCTATTTAAAGGTGGATGAGAAAATGCTGGAGGATATGGCTGATCTTCAATACCAGTTGCTCGACCTCAGGGGAAGCCTGCTCGAGAACGGACTCATACAGCAAACCGAATCAAGAATTGAACTTGAATATTATTCCGCCGGAACTTATCTGCTAAGAGTGATGTCCGGCAGGCAGGTCATAAAATCATTTAAGATCATCAGATATCAATAACCATGAAGAAGTTTCACATCCTTTCACTCGTTATTTTTTTCTTTTTATCCGGTGAAGCCATATCCCAAACGCCCGACCTTATGAACTACCAGGCGGTAATCAGGGACGGCAGCAACCAGCTGGTCAAAAATCAGTCGGTCGGAATGCAGATAAGCATTCTCCAGGGCTCTGTAAACGGAGTTCCTGTTTATGTGGAAACCCATACCAAAAGTACCAATGCAAACGGACTTCTAACTGTGGTGATCGGCGGCGGACAAACAGTAAGCGGAAATATGGGCGGAATCGACTGGAGCAATGGTCCCTATTACCTCAAAACCGAAACCGATCCCACCGGAGGATCCAATTATACCATCACCGGGACCAGCCGTTTTATGAGTGTGCCCTATGCTATGCATGCAAAAACTGCAGAGAGTATACAGCTTAGCGGGAATGAGTCGGCCTTTAACGGATGGGATAAGAATGCATCTGATGATTTCAGCGGTAATTTTGATGATCTTTCCAACAAGCCTTTTATACCAGGACCGGTAACAGGCACTGAATCGGCTTTCAACGCCTGGGATAAAAATGCATCCGATGATTTCAGCGGGAATTATAATGATCTGACCAATAAGCCTTTTATACCAGGACCGATTACCGGTGGGGAGCCCGTTTTTAACGCCTGGGACAAGAATGCATCCGATGATTTCAGCGGGAATTACAATGATCTGACCAACAAGCCCACCATTCCAGGACCGGTAACAGGCACTGAATCGGCTTTCAATGCCTGGGATAAGAATGCATCCGACGATTTTAGTGGGAATTACAATGATCTGACCAACAAGCCCACCATACCAGGACCAGTAACAGGTACTGAATCGGCTTTCAACGGATGGGATAAGAATGCATCCGATGATTTCAGCGGTGATTACAATGATCTTATTAACAAGCCCGGCTTTAACAGCAATACCCTGGATGAAGCTTATGATGAGGGAGGAGCCGGTGCCGGCAGAATTATCAATGCGGATAATGGTCCTGTAGAAATCCGGGGATTCTCCGGACTGGAGGTGGACGGCCCGACACAATTTAATGGATCCATCGGGGGCAGGGTACCGGGAATTGCCCATAATTACAAATTATCCAATGTACCCCTCCCTAACACTTCGCCAAGTGAGATGAGAGACATCGTAACGGTAAGCATTACCATTCCGGGTCCGGGATATATTGTCGTACAGGCCAATGGGATGTTGAACATGAATGCCGACCGAAGCACCTATTTTCAAATAGACGATACCCAGGGTGGAGATACCAAAGCAGGATATATTTGGGAGTATTCTTCAGCCGCATCCAGTAACAGCATTTACCATCAAAAAGTATATTATAAGTCCGGTCCCGCAACCTACACATTCAGGCTGGAGGCCCGTATTGGAGCACCTTATGTTGGAGGGGAATTAGAGCGATATATATATAATTCCTCCATTACTGCCACCTATCACCCTGTGGCACATGGGACCGTGAATATACCGTGATAAATCCAGAGTAGTCCCAGAGCCCGGGTACTCTGCCCGGGCCGGGATGTTTACCATGAAACAACCAGTTTTTTAATAGCTAATGTGATTCCGGTGGCATTGTATATTTTCACGAAATAGATGCCGTTTGAGATATGGGCCTCCAGGTTGATCCTCTGATCAGGTCCTTCGAGGTTCTCTTCCATTACTTTTTTGCCGGTTACTTCCTCGGCCCTGACCATGCGGATGTCATCCCCAAAAGGTCTTTTTACGTTCAGGTTAAGCGTTGTATCTGCATAGCAACCCTCTGAGCTGGTCACCCGAAGGGTATGATTGCTCATCATCATTCAGGACCTCGACCGACAGACTTTTTTCTGTCCCTTCACAAATGTTAAGCTCCCCTTCCACCAGTATCCGGAATTCGTACATAAATATCCAGTCCGTTTACCATTTTACCGGAGAAATGAACTTCATCCAGGATATTCAGTTGGTCATCCAGAATATAAACCCCATCTGAGAATCCCATAGGATATTTTCCCGTTTCCATTACCACAAAAAACGTGTAGCTATAATATTCCTGTTCCTGGCAATGTTGCACATTATGAGCTACAGTGAAGGTTTTCTCTTTGAGTACTTCAGCCTGTCGGTTTATTTTCGACACAATAAGATCCAATGAACTACTCCCATCAGTCCAGTACTTTGCCAGATTAATGATATACTCCTCGTTCGCATAAAAACATCGATTTACCGGCCAGGATGGCCATCCCATATCCCATTCCTTCTTGTTCTGAAGAAGACCATCGAAACAGTACATAAATTTTTCAGAGTCAAGCAGCAAAAAAGCCCTATTTTCAAATTGATGAAACTGTTCTGTACCATGGTAGCGTTTTGGAAGTTTCGGTAGATCCGAAGCTGAGCTACCTGTGAAGGATTGACCTCTGACCAGAATCATTTCAGGCTCAGACCCGGCCTTGATGCCTGCCGACTGGTAATCTGGTTGTGAGAATACCCCAACAGCAAACAGCAGAAAATTCAGAATCAGAATGTGCTTTTTCATTTTCCCGGATTTCAGGATTTTTACATAGCTTGCTTACGAAAATGCAACTCACAAGGTTGCATCTTAAAGAATTCATAACTAGCTCATTGTCCGGATCCCCATTCTTCCCATCCCCAAATCCCCAAATCCCCATATTTGTTTAGAAGTTTAGAAGTTTAGGAGTTTAGAGGTTTATCCCCAGATCCGCAAATCCCCAAATCCCCATTCTTCCCATCCCCAAATCCCCAAATCCCCATTCTCCCTGGATCTCGGCGCTGTTTGGAACAAGAAACATAAGATTTTTGGAAATTTCGGAGTCGGAATAAATTTTTGGAAAAAGGTGGATAAAATTCTGCAAATCCATCCCGACATGCAACTGCAGGAAGCAAACCTCATACCGGAGATTGAATCCTGCGATATCCATATCCAAAATCCATCCTCACCTGCGAAGGACTCATAAAAAGCGAAGACATCCTGATTTAAAGCTTTCCGGTTAAACTATGTTTATTTTAAATTAAGATTATTTTGATATAAGGTTCAGTTTTAATCAGCAATATTGATGTTTATTAAAAACCGTTCTTGTTGACAAGTTTGATTTGCTTTTTCAGGTATTTCAGACCTAAGAACAGAACGAAAATGACCAGGATGATAAATAGCTGGGCCTGGAGGGATCGCCTGACTGTTTGAAATACCTAAACCTGCATTGATGAAAAGACTATTCCTGCTCCTGATTCCTTTGTTTCTGGGGGCGTGTTCCAAATGGGTCGCGGCTCCCTATACCAGCATCGACCGTATGCTCAGCCTCGAGAAAGGTATGAGCCAGGCGGAGGTGGATACCACTCTGGGTATTCCTCCCTATAACCTGCTGTACCGAAACGATTCCGCCCTGATCCTCGAATACCAATACCGCCTCATAGAAAGGGAAGTAAAAGGGATCTACAACAAAAAGACCTATGTCCATGAGGAAAGATCCCAGTTGGGAGGAAACCCGATCTTTACCAGTCCCTCCCGGTTCTACCTGCTTTTTGATAAGGACGGATACCTGTCCCTTACCACCGAAAGAGGATTGGAACATTCCGATTACCTGATGTTAAAGAACCATGACCTGAGAATCATCCCCCAGGAGAAAATCCCATATTTTAAGGATAAAGAAGAGGTGGTTTATATGCAAATGATTGAAACACCGGCAAACCGGAAATCCAACCTCCGGTATACCCTCCTCGCCAAAGCCTCTTATCCTTACGGACTCACAGGACTTAAGTTTGCAGTGGGGGGTAAGGTGGGTGTTTATGCCTCCGGGAATTTCGATTTTGATTGGTACCAGATCAGTTATGTGACCGGCGGACTCTTTCTGAGAATTTCCTCTTTTGCCGATGTGTACGCCGGAGGAGGAGTCGGGCCCTATATATTTATCGACGATTTCTGGACTTACGACAATGAATACCTTTATACCGATGCCATGGTGGTGGAAGGAGGAGTGCTTTTGCATTTCGGCATGTTCTCCCTGGATCTCGGCGGCGGATATAACATGGAGGATAACGCATTTGGAAATTTCGGAGTCGGAATAAACTTTTAAAAATCGGAAACCATGCAAAAATACCTAAACCTCTTAATCCTGCTTGTCCTCATCCTTTCCTCCTCCTGTGGAAAGTGGATCGCTCCCCCCTACACCAATGTGGATAAAATTCTGCAAATCCAACCCGGAATGGAACTTCAGGAAGTGAACATCATCCTGGAGATTGAACCCTATGATGTCTATATCCGGCGGGATAATGATTTCATTGTGATCTACAATTACCGGGTGAAAGACCGCAGAATGAAATTATCAGGCCCTACCAAACATACCACCGATGAAACCTCCCAAACCGCAGGAACCGACTGGTACGGCGACAGCTATTACTGCTACGTGTATTTTCAGGATAATAAAGTAAAATCCATCCTCACCGACGAAGGACTCAAAAAAAGCGAAGACATCCTGATTAAAAACAATAATATCTTGCTGATGGAGGAAATGGAGTAGGGATTTAGGGTTTAGGGGTTTAGAAGTTTAGGGGTTTAGAAGTTTAGGGGTTTAGAAGTTTAGGGGTTTAGAAGTTTAGAATGGTTTAGAGGTTTATCCCCAAATCCCCAAATCCCCATTCTTCCTATCCCCAATCTTTCATCCCTGAATCCCCATTTTTTAATTACCTTTGTATTAAACCATAAAACTCATGTCGATGAGTGAAGAGCAATTAAAAATATTAAGCGACCTTGCAGATAAGCTTGAAAATGAGCCCAATACTAAAGAAAACGCAAGGGATATGCTCGTCAGAGCAGGCATTCTTACTGAAAAGGGCAACGTTCGTAAGCCCTACAAAGAAGTTTTTACCCGTACCGATAACCACTGATATCATTGTATTCGTCAAGATCAAATTTAATTCTTGGTTTTCATGGCTGTGATCAGGACGATCAGCAAAAGTTAGTGAATGATCCTTCTCTTTTTAAAAAAAGTGAACAGGATTACGATTGGCTCGGGCATGGTATGTATTTCTGGGAAAATAATGAAAAAAGAGCCTTGGACTGGGCAAAAATGAAGAAGAATGCAGGAACTCTAAATGAACCTTCATATGTGGGGGCAGTGATAAATTTAGGATATTGCCTTGATTTATTGGATTCATCTGGGATTGAAATATTAAAAAGGTATTATCAGATACTTAAAACTACTACAGAAACAGAAGGTTATTCTTTACCTAAAAACATTAACCACCCTAAAGAACATGGGAATGACCGGACTTTGCGCAAATTGGATTGTGCCGTAATTGAGCTTATTCATTCCGAGTTAGAAAAAGCAGACAAAACAAAATTTGATTCTGTAAGAGCACTCTTTATTGAGGGTAATCCAATATACCCTGAGGCAGGCTTTTATGATAAAACACATATTCAGATCTGTATCCGAAATCCGAATTGCATAAAGGGAATTTTTATTCCACGTAAGAAAACATCAGAGTTTTCGCCGGTATAAATAATAAAGAATTTCCCTTAATTCTGTTTGTTTTTTAAAGTGCGGTGAAGGAAAATTAATGCAAGTCAAAAACCAATAGATTTACCACGCATTATTGGGTAATCAATTAATAATAAAATAAATGCAATAGGTTCCCAACATTGGTTTTTACTTCATAAGTCATTCTATCCCCAAATCTCCATATCCCCATTCTTCCTATCCCCAAATCCCCAAATCCCCAGATCCCCATTCTTCCCTTCCGAACACTTTCCAACCAATTATGGTTATAGATACAATGCAAACCATTCCGGACATAAGAACCCATTTCCGCCCGGTTCAGCCGACGGTTAAGCAATCGGGGCAGCAGGTTATCTATCAGGAAACCGCTCCTGATCAGCGTCTGCGTTCCCTGATTTACTATTACTGGGAGTTAAAAACGACAGTGGATCTTAAGGAACCCTTTCGTTACCGGGTGGTGGCAGACGGCTGTATCGATATATTTTTTCAATCCGACAACCCCTCCGAGAGTTTTGTGATGGGTTTTTGCAAAAAACATACGGATTTTTCGCTTGAAAGGTCCTTTCGTTACATTGGCATACGATTTTTACCTGCGATGTTTCCGATCCTTTTTGGTGTGGATGCGAGTGAGATCAGCAACCGTTTTGTGAATCTTGGGTTCGTATCGAAGGCAACTTCGGATTTTCTCAGGGATAATATCCAACCGAAGGAGGATTTCCAATCTGTCAAATCTAAGCTGGATTCCTGGTTTATGAAAGTATGGAAAGATTCCGCAAGGGTTTTGGATCCCAGGGTTCATCATGCATTGAATATCATTCTTAGAAATCCGGGGATGATAAACATAGAGAAAGACATTGACACAGGTTTGAGTCCGCGGCACCTGAGGCGATATTTTGAACTTTATATCGGGGATACCGCAAAATCCTTTAGTCAGGTAATCCGCTTCCAAAAACTTCTTAACGCCAGACCTTCCGCCCAGAGCCTAAAAAAAGACAAGATCTATTACGATCTGGGTTATTATGACCAGGCACATTTTATAAGGGAGTTTAAAAACTTCTACGGACAAACACCGGGCAGGGCCCTTGCCGGATAGGATGTCCGATTTTTACAATCTTTCCCGGGTACTCCTTCTTAGTTTTGTTTCATATTTATGAGAATGCAATGCCTTCTTGGCTTTCAGGATTGTTTTCAATGTTTGGACATGAATTCGAATTAGGATACGAAATAAGTTTAATTGAATTAAATCATTGATAATGTGTAATATATTATTATTCGAATTCATAAAAACGAACGCAATCTATTAAGTCAACAAGGGTA
>CAZNFR010000085.1:0-14767 GCA_964572225.1 uncultured Bacteroidaceae bacterium | reverse complement strand
CATGCGGACAAAATGGGACTTATCCTTTGTTGACCATGATCTTTTTAGATTTTAGTATCTTATTTCTAATATTCGTGTTTTTTTTGGCAGAATATTTTTAAGCAACTTCTGTAAGCTTAATGCAATAGGCACTCCAGAGTCGTAAATATTTTTTCAACTTCAAAAATTTATTTGGTTCTGGCTTGTCCAGGTTAGGGTAAAAAGAATTTACTGCTGAAGGGTCTTGAGCTTATAGCTACATATAATTACAGAATGATTTATTATATTGAACCTTCAAAGACCTGAAACCAACAAGCTAAGAATGGATAAATTAAAACAAAAACACCAGGAGATAGTCAACTTCTTCATTGCCAATTCGGACGATGCCATTATACAGAAATACTCAAGATATTTTAAAGAAGGCTACGATGGTTATGGCATTGATTCAAAAATTATGAAGTCGCAGAAGGCTGAATGGCTGGATTCCTGGAAGGATGAGATGACCATTTCGGATTACCTGGATCTTGGCGATTTGCTGATAGCTGGCGGAAAATTGGAAGAAGCCAGTTTTGCCATCCTTTTTGTGGCATCAAAAAAAGAGGAATTTTCCGTTGAAACCTTTGACAGAGTTGGAAGGTGGTTGGATAAGGGAATTCATAACTGGGCAAGTACAGATGTATTGTGTATGTTGGTATTATCCGAATTTCTTTACGGGGATATTATTCAACCTAAAGATTTTGCGGACTGGACAAAATCCGAATCAAAATGGAAAAGAAGAGCAGTGCCGGTTACCTTTTATGAAGCAGTAAAAAGAGGATATAAGCCCGAACCTTTTCTCGAGGTAATTGACCTCTTAATGGAAGATGAAGAAGAGGATGTGCAGAAGGGATTAGGCACCCTGCTTAGAGAAATCTGGAAAAAACAACCTGAAATGGCAGAAGAATTTCTCTTAAAATGGAAAGATAAATGCGGCAGAAAAATTATTCATTATGCGACTGAAAAAATGAATAAGGAGAGTAAGGCTAAGTTTAAGAAGGCTTAAAATAAAAACACAACTGTAAACATTTATTGTGCAGATCTTCCTGTCCTTCTCACGGGCAATCATCCACATTTTTTTTTTGCAACCTTCAATAGCACTATCAAGGTAGTGTTCCTTTAGGATTATTCGATCCTGTCCTCTGATATTCGATTTCATCAATTGAAAAAGGGAACAGCTTAATTTACCTCCTATTATTGCATAAATTTTAATTCAGGAAATTGACATGAGAAGGATTTTAAGTCTCTTTATCAGCATTCTGACCTCGTCCTGTTTGCTGGGTCAGCAGGAATTTAAGGCCACGATTATCTATGATAATCCCAGGGAAGATACATTTTGGCTCCAAACGGCCATAAAATCAGAAATAAACGCTTTGTTGTCTTCAAAGTACAAGCTGATCTATTCAGAGCACTTTACCATGGGTGACGCCGATGATGTCCGGGAAATCATTGATGAGGTTTATGAGCAAAAAAATACCGACGTGCTGATTACGGCGGGTATTATCTCTAGCCAGATTTTGTCCATGCGAAGTTATTTCCCCATCCCTTCCATCGCTGCAGTGAATATTAATAACCTATTGCAGGCAGATCAGGGAAACCAGGAAATTACCTCCGGTATTCCTAATTTCACTTACGTTCAATCTCCTTTTAACATAGGTGAGGATATAGCCTTTCTTTCTCAAATTACCATCATTGATAGGATAGCCCTGTTGGTTAATCCCTTATTTCAATCTTTTGATGTGAATAGGTTAAAGGAAAGCGCCTTATTAAAAAATAACGATTTTGACCTGGTAAGCATTGGCAGTGATCCCCAACAAACCCTGAATGCCATCGCAGAGGATGTGGATGCGGTGTATGTATTATCTCCGCTAAATCATTATTCAAAGGCGGAAGCGGAAAATTTGTTTCAGGGGATTGCCATGAAAAAAATTCCTGCGTTATCCCTGTTGGATTACCCAATGCTTAATTATGGAGCCTACGCTGCTTTTTCATCCACTGATAATTTGAGATCAATACCCAGAAGAATAGCCCTGAATGTATCCAGAATTGCTGATGGCAAAGATCCTAAAGATTTTCCTGTAGAAATGGAAACCCTTAACCGGCAGTTGATCATCAATATGGAAACGGTAAATAAAACAGGTATCTACCCCAGCTGGCTTATTATGGATAATGCCATACTCATTAATGTAGCTCAGGCCAATGGGCGAAAGTTTAGTTTGAAATCGGCCATAGCCGAAGCATTGGAGAATAATCTTGGATACCGGGTGGCTCAAAAACAAACACAAATTGCACGAAACGAATTAAACGAGGCTAAAAGTCTTTATCTACCTCAGTTGGAGGTCAGTTCAACAGGATTGTTTTTGGATGAAAATACGGTGAACAGTTCATTGGGTACGAAAGGGGATTTTAATTTGACGGCCGGAGCAAGTATGTCCCAATTAATTCTGTCAGAGCCGGCGATGGCAAATATTGCCATTCAAAAATTATTACAGGAAAGTCAGCATTTCGCAGAAAAACAGTCGGAACTGGATGTGGTTTTGGATGTGGTTACCGTGTTTTTCAATTATATGCAGGTTCAATCGCTGGTTGATTTGCAGAATGAAAATATTAACGTGAAACAACAAAACCTGAATATTGCCATAAACAAAGAGAACGTCGGATACAGCGGGGAGAGTGATGTCTATCGCTGGGAAACGGAACTGGCTTTGGCCAGGGCAGATTTTAATGAAGCAGTTGCTCAATTAAAAACGGTCCAATTCCAGTTAAATCAAACACTGAACAGGACGGTTAATGAAAATTTTGTGTTAGAAGAGGCTGAAAATAACGATTACCTGTCTGAATTATTCGATTACCGCTATATTTCCAACATTGAGAATCCGGGTTCTTTCATGGTTTTTGCTGACTTTATCGTGGAAAAGGCATTAACAAATCTGCCTGAATACCAGCAGATGGAACTGGCTTTACAGGCACAGGAAAGGTTGGTGAAGTCCAATTCCCGTGCGTTCTATACTCCCAGCATTGCCTTGGGTGCGAACTACGAATACCCCATCACTACGGTAAATCCAGGAGAATCTTTGCCCCTACCCGGATTGGACATTTCGGTTGAGCAAACCTGGAATATAGGTATTGTGGCATCCATACCCATTTTTAATGGAGGGTCCAGAAAAAATCAAGTTCAAAAGTCAAAAATTGAACTCTATCAGTTGCAGGACCAGCGTCAGGATCTCAGAAACAAGCTTGAATTGCAGGTACGTTCTAATCTGGAAAGAGTGCAGACTTCTTATCGAAACCTTCAGCTAAACGAAAAAGCTGCCGAGTCTGCCGAAAAAAATGTGGAAATTGTTCAGGATCTTTATAACGAAGGTCAGATTAGCGTAACCAATTTAATTGATGCCCAAAATGCTTACCTGGGAGCAGAAATCAATGCTTCCAATGCCATGTACCAGCTAATAATCGACCTGTTCGCTCTGGAGCGCTCTTCGGGTGTTTATTTTTCCTTGGCAACGCAAGAGCAGCGTGCTGTATTTATGGAAGAGTTCCTGGAGTATAATGACACCCAGAATTAAGGTATCATAATTTAAAATACATACACAATGAAACCGTTTCTTGCTTCTATAATTATGGTTAGCCTTCTGTTCTCAAGCTGTAAACAAACGGAACAAAAGGAAGAAGCCATAAAGCTTGTTAAATACGAGCGATTGAGTTATTCAGATTATTCAAGAACACACACTTTTTCAGGGGTTGTTAAGGCCAGATCCGAGACCAATTTAAGTTTTAAAGTGGGCGGAAGCCTGTCACAGGTAAATGTAAGACTGGGCAGCCGGGTAAAAAAAGGTCAGTTAATTGCGAGTATCGATCCGGTCGACTACAACCTGCAAAGGGAGCAGGCCATGGCTCAAAAGAACAGTGCTGAGAGTCAGTTGTTCAGTGCACGGTCCACCTTCGAGCGGGTTGAAAAACTCTATGAGAATAACAGTGTATCCCTGAGCGAATACGAAAGAGCGAAAACCAGTCTGGCTTCGGCCGAATCACAATTGGAGGCTGCTGAAAAGCAATTGGAGGCCGCCGAAAATCAGGTTAAATATACCCGATTGTATGCGCCAACCGATGGAATTATTTCAGCGGTCAACATTGAAATCAATGAGGTAGTGCAGGCAGGGCGTACGGTAATCGTGATGAATAGCGAAGGCAAAAACGATATGGAAGTAGAAGTTGGAATCCCTGAGAGGTACATTAAAAACATTCAAAGCGGGGATGAAGTAGAAATCAGGATCAGCTCCATTGATGATCGCTTTCGGGGGACCGTTACCGAGGTTGCTTATACATCATCGAATACAGGGGTTACCTATCCGGTGATCCTTTCCCTGGATACCAAAGGAAACCAATCCATCCGACCGGATATGCCGGCAGAAGTTACCTTCCGCTTCGGGTCTGTGAATCAGGAGTCTTTCCTGGTTGCCCCTCTGAAAGCCATAGCAAGTGGGGTGGATGGTAACTATGTTTTCAGGCTGGTTGCAGATACCGAAGAAGAGATTTATACCGCAGAAAAACGTATGGTAGAATTGGGGGACATTACTGAAGAAGGTTACATCATCAGAGAAGGATTAAATGAAGGTGATCTTGTCGCTGTTGCCGGTCTTCGGTCCTTTTACGAGGGTAGAAAAGTAAAACTTTTGGAGGAGTAATATCATGAATCTAACCGGATCTGCTTTAAAAAATAACCGGGTTACCATTCTTGCCCTGATTGTAGTCATTGTATTGGGCCTGATGGAATACCGGAATTTATCGAGGGACAGTATGCCCCCATTTACCGTACGCGTAGCGACTGTGATTACTCAGTTCCCGGGAGCAAGCCCCGAACGGGTTGAATCCCTTATCAGTGATAAAATTGAAAAAACATTGCAGGAAATCCCGGAGGTTAAAAATGTAACAAGCACTAGCAGAACCGGAGTTTCCATAGTCAAAATGACGATTCAGGACTATGTTCCGGAAAGAAAACTACAGTCGGTTTGGGATTTGGCAAGAAGAAAAATTGACAATATAAAAAGGGATCTGCCCGATGGAATTTTTGGACCTACCCTGGATGATGAAGATATCGGAGTCGTATTTGGCATTTTCGCAGGTCTGGAATCGGACGGTTTTGATTATCAAGAGCTCAAAGAATATGCAGACGAACTCAGAGATGATCTTATTGCCCTGGATGATGCCGCCAAGGTTATCATCGGAGGTACCGTGGAAGAAAGAATTTATGTAGAATATAATGATGCTGTGCTTGCGCAGGTCGGACTAACCTCCACCCAACTCCAAAATATTATCTCCTCAAGTAATATTATCATACCCTCGGGGGAGGTAAATCTTGGTGAAGAGCGCATTATTCTTGAATCATCCGGAAATTTTGAATCGGTTGAAGCCATCCAAAATTTAGTAATTCCGTTAGGCCGGGAGGGAGAAACCATTCGCCTGGGGGATCTTACTACGGTTACAAGAGGATACGTTACTCCGAAGGAATCGATCGTAAGGATTAACGGGAATCAGTCACTGGCATTGTATATTTCATTAAAAGAGAATGCCAATTTGATTGACCTGGGTAAAGACGTCGATACCTTGATAGAAGAGTATAATGAATCCAGGCTTCCACTCGGGATCCAGGCCATCCGTATAGCTTCTCAGGATCATGAGGTCCAGAAAAAAATCAATGTTTTTGTTGGTAATTTAATTCAGGCTATTGTCATTGTTCTGCTTGTCATCCTGTTAATTCTGGGATGGAGGGCAGGGGTAATCATCGCAAGTTTGATTCCCGGTACCATGATTCTTACGTTTTGGCTGATGAGCTTGTTTGATGTAGGCCTGAACCAGGTGACCCTTGCCTCGCTGATCATGGCACTGGGTTTACTGGTCGATAACGGGATTGTGATGGTTGAGTCCCTGCTTGAAAAACTGCAGGCAGGACAATCAGGATTTGAGGCAGCCATCAATTCGGCAAAAGAGTTTATGACTCCCTTACTAATTTCATCTTTAACCACTTGCGCTGCTTTTCTTTCCTTC
The DNA here is from genome assembly GCA_964572225.1 of uncultured Bacteroidaceae bacterium. GTDB lineage: Bacteria > Bacteroidota > Bacteroidia > Bacteroidales > CAZNFR01. The sequence continues at coordinate 8,707 of CAZNFR010000085.1, read as the reverse complement.
TACCTGGCAGATGGAGTCATGGGTGAAATGATGGGAAATATCTTCATCGTCATCACGATGGCTTTGCTTTCGTCCTGGCTTTTTGCTTTCACCATTATTCCTCTTTTTGCGACCTCATTATTGAAAGTCAGGAAAGGAGAAGAGGAAATGAAAACCATTTTTGATAAACTGAGGGGCTCTTATAACCAATTCCTGAATTGGACCTTGAAAAAACCAGGGGTTACCGTTGGGGTCATCGTTATATTGTTTTTTACAGCGCTTTTCGGATTTAAATACGTGCCAAGCATTTTCATGCCCCCAAACGACAGAAACCTTGTGGTGGTGGATATAAACTTTCCTCTGGGTACCAAGATCGAAACAACGGATTCAAAGGTGGCGCTGATTGAGCAATATATGAAGGACAGTCTTCAGATCCATTCAACCATGGTTGAGGGGATTGTGAACTGGTCCTCCTACATTGGCAAGGGTCCCGAAGCCTACGATTTGGGATATTTTGCCGGTGAACCCAATTCTTCCTACGCACATATGCTTATCAATACTACTTCAGATGATGCAAACGAAATTGTGATAGATAAGCTAAGAGATTTTACCCGCAGGAATATTTTCGATGCAGAAATCAAAATCGACAGGCTGGTTGGTTCAGGTGGGGCTGAAGCTCCCATAGAAATTCGAATTTCCGGAGACAACCCGGATGAGCTTTTCAGGATTGCAGACAGAATCAAAACCCGGCTCTTTCAGACACCCGGTGCCATTAACATCACGGACGACTGGGGTTCACGCATTAAAAAAATATACGTAAATATCGACGAGAATAAATTAGCCAGATCGGGGCTGACAAACCAGGATGTGGCGCTTTCCCTGCTCACCTCATTAAATGGTTTTGAGGTAGGGGAGTTCCGGGACGAGGATCAAAGTATCCCAATCACGATGAAACGGACGGGAAGTGAAGTTTTATCGTATTCGGATATTGAAAATCTGAATGTCTACTCTCAGACAAAGGGGACAAGCAATCCCTTGTCGCAGGTGGCTGAGATAGAAATACCCTGGCAGTATTCGAAAATCCTGAGGCGCGACCTTAAGCGCAGCCTGACGATCCAGGCAGGGGTGGCGGATGGATACCTGGCAAGCGAGATCATGGATGAGGTCATCCGGCCTATGATGGATTTGGAAGCGGATCAATGGAAACCAGGTTACAGCTATGAATTCGGTGGAGATGCTGAAGGGAGCAATAACGCCATGGGTGCTGTAATGATGAATCTGCCGCTGGCTTTCTTTATCATCATTCTTTTGCTTGTTATTCAGTTTAATTCCGCACGAAAAGCCGGCATTATCCTGATGACAATACCACTTGCCTTAATCGGCGTCACAGGAGGCCTGCTGGGTACGGGTTCCGTCTTTAGTTTCACAGCATTCCTGGGTATTATATCCCTGGCTGGAATTATTATTAACGATGCGATCGTTTTAGTGGATAAGATCGGAACTGAGAGGGGGGAAGGAAAAGGATTGCTGGAAAGTATTAAAAAGGCGGCCAACGACCGTTTTAGCCCAATATTGCTAACCACCCTTACAACCTCCTGCGGAATGATTCCGCTTTGGACCGGAGGTGGGGAACTATGGTCACCCATGGCGATTACCATCATATTCGGATTGCTGTTTGGAACGATTATCCTTCTGATATTTGTCCCTGCAGTATTCAGGCTGTTGTTTAAAACTAAGGAAGGGGTTGATTAAAACAACTCCAAAAATGAAAAAGGATAATTGAATTTTATTTATGTAATCACAACGTAAAAATTAAAGCTATGAGATTAAAGATTTTAGTATTTATGGTATTTGGATTGATCACTGCCAATACTGCTTTTGCACAGCAAGAAAATGTATTAAATGATGGCGATAATGGCTGGGAAGTTTTGGGCAGTAAGAAAGTAAATTGGAAGGTTGACAAAGATGTGTTGCTTGTCGGGCCTTATGAAGGTGTGTTTAATAAACTGAAGATCAAGGTGACAGGAGGTACTGTTCATATGATAAAGATGGTAGTGACCTATGGCAATGGAATGGATGACGAAATCCCCCTTCGCCATGTATTCGAAAGAGGTTCTACATCGAGGGTGATTGACTTAAAAGGTAAAAACCGCGTAATTAAGAAAATCACCTTTGTTTATGACCGGAAGAATATTTCAAGAGGAGTAAAGGTTTGGGTAGGAGGAAAGTGATAATAGGCAGGATTATTTTTAACAAATAAAAAGTAAAAAATGAAAAGTATTTTTTTAATGACCATATTTAGTCTGATAGTTTCATCCCTTTTTGCACAGTCAGATATTACTGGAACATGGAATACCGGTGATCAAAATACTCACGTAAAAATTGAAAACCAGGAGGAGGTGCTGACGGGAAAAATCATATCGAGCGACAATCCAAAGGCAAAACCAGGTTCGCTGCTCATAAAAGAGGTTAAACTTAAAAGAGGTAAGTGGAAAGGGCAATTGTATGCTCCCAAAAAAGAGGAGTGGTATGATGCAGAATTTACGAAAAAGGGCAATAAGCTTGAGATCGTTATCTCCGTAGGCTTTATGAGCAAAACCGTGGAATGGACGAAATCAGATAAATAGGATAATCAGATCGGATGAAGAGGATTAGGCATAGAACAGGGATAAACATCAGGGCAGCTATCCTGATGTTTATCCTTGTTTTGTTTATTAGGTTGAATGGCTTTGCACAAAACTTTGAACTGGCAGGATTTAAATTTGCCACCTACCCAAAAACAAGCGTGCAGGATCTTTCTTCGGATGTTAAGTTCTCGTTTCTGGAATACAATGCCTTTATTAATATCCCCACCCAACTAAAAAATAAAAAAACCGTTTTAATTAACGGAATTGATTATGTGTGGGTACAAAGTTCAATACACGATGTTCCTGATCAATTTGCCAATGAAGGAGGAGAACTATTTCATGCCCTAAGTTATCTTTTGGAAGTTAAACATGATTTTCGTGAAAAATGGTCGATATTGGGTACGCTGCAACCTACATTATCGGGTGATTTTGAATCCGAAATAAATGAAGAAACCTTCATTTTTCTGGGGGCCGCTCTTGGTAAGTACCGGATTAATGAATTTTGGAGTATTGGAGCTGGAGCTGCCTATACCATGCGTTTCGGAGAACCCACAGTATTACCTTTGTTGTTAATTGATTACAACAAAGGAAGGCATAGGGTAAACTCAACTCTTCCGGCAAAATTTTCGTATACGGTGAGTCTGGGAAATAAGGAAGGTATAAGAATCGGACTTCTATATATGACCAACGGAGGGCAATTTCAAATGTCCAATACAGAAGTTTACAATGCTTCTGAGATAGAAAAACTCAGCTACTCAAGAGCGAATGTGAGCGTGAATCTGACGTATCGTATCATCAACATCATTGAACTTTCCGCAGGAATGGGAGTAAGTAACAGAAGGCAATACCGCCTATTTGATAATTCAGGGAATATAAACAACTTTGATTTGAACCAGTCTTCCTTTTTATACCTGGGGATCGCAGTCGTTCCGAAAAAAAAATAATGATTCCAGGGGGGATATGGAATAGAGATATAAATTGCCCATTAAAACTTTGAATAATATGAAATACTTAATTGTAAGTAGCATCATTATTTGCCTTACTTTCAATTTAAAAGCGCAACAAATGAGACTATCCATCGGTACAGATATTCCATATCAGCATTACCTTGGTGCCAGTTTTAAAATGATTGATTTGGACATTTCCTTGCGGACAGGAGTGCTATTACCTCCATATTCTGATGCAATTTTATCCATTATGGAAGCAATGGGCACAATGGAGATTTACACAAGAATACTCGAAAATACCTTCAACTTTGGTTGGATGAATAGCATGGGTGCATATTACAGGTTTTCAAAAAATATGGATTTATAGGCGGGTTGGGTGTATCCTATGCCTACACATTTTAGTTTTATTCGCTCAACATTGTTCAAAAACCAGGAGGGTACCTGGATAAATAATAAAAAACAACCCATATATGGGAAAGGTCTTAATTCGCTTATTATTAGTTTCTTTGTATGCCATCATAGTGGTTCGGCTAATTCGTTTGTCCTTACCCGACAATATTGAAATCGCTTTGCCCGTGTCAAGAGTCTGGTTGTTGTTGATTTATCTTTTCATTTTTAACTTAAATACTGAAGGGAGTTTATTTATTGACAGGATATTGGATAAGAAGCTATCCTGGTATTATGACATGAGAAAGCGCTTTTTCCTACAATTCGCACTGGTTGTTGTATGGAGTTTATTTATCCTGGGCCTGCCCTTTTCTCTCTGGTATTTTAAAAATGGGGGTTCCCTCATTTATCCCCCCACCTCGGTGATCATTTTTTTAAGTTCGGTTATACTCCTTTTTGTTTTTATCGTAGTGTCTATGATTAGAAATTTCTATATACAAAAACAGAATTCGCTGCTGGAATTAGAAAGTCTTAAACAGGAAAAACTAAAAGCGGATTACCGAGTGCTTCAGAACCAGGTAAATCCTCATTTCTTATTTAACAGTCTCAATGCATTAATATCGGAAATTAAACACAAGCCTGATACTGCAATTGAATTTACACGCAAATTGTCAAAAGTATACCGTTATGTACTTCAGAGCAAGAATTACGAATTGATTGATTTAAGAGAAGAAATCGATTCTATTAAGTCCTTTATTTTTTTGCATGAGGTAAGGATGGGAGACTTCCTGAAATTCAATTTGCAACTATCGGAAGAGGCAATGGATCTGAAACTACCCCCCCTAACTCTCCAAATATTGGTTGAGAACGCAATCAAGCATAATGTGACGAACGAAGAAAATACCCTAACCATTACCATTCGCTGTATAGATAAAAATACCCTTGAGGTAAAGAATAACCTGAATCCAAAGTCGGATTTAAACTCAACACATACCGGATTGTCAAACATAAGAAGTCGCTATGCTTTGCTAAAAAAAGGGGAGATTAAAGTTATCCAAACCCCTGATGAGTTTATTGTTTTGGTTCCACTAATTGAGGAATAACTATGAAAGTGCTAATAATCGAAGATGAGATACCCGCTCAACGATTGTTAATGGATACATTGACGGAAATGGATGCTGGCATAGAAATAATAGATTGCCTGAACAGTGTTGCTTCTGCAGTCGCATGGTTTGAGAAAAACCAACATCCTGAAATAGTATTATTGGATATTCAACTTTCCGACGGACTTAGTTTTGAAATATTCAAACATGTGAAAGTTGAAAGCATGATAATATTCACTACTGCATACGATGAGTATGCCATGCAAGCATTCAAAGTGAATAGTCTCGATTATTTATTAAAACCCATTGAAAAGGACGAATTACAAGCTGCGATTGAAAAATATAAACGCTTTAGTAAACAATTCCTTGCTGAGAAGAATTCAGGGGTTGACTACAGCGAACTCGTCACCATGATCAAGAATGAAAAAATAGAGTACCGCAAGCGTTTTTTAATTCAATCCAATGAATCATTCTTTTATTTGCCCGTGGAGCAGATAGCGCTATTTTATATTTTGCAGGGTATTACGTTTGCGGTTACTTTTGAAAGTAGAGAATATCCGGTTAATCTATCCCTTGCAAGTCTCTCTGAACAATTATCTCCCAAACAGTTCTTTAAAATTAACCGTCAGATTATTGTCAATTTGGACGCAATTAAAAAAGTCCATCATAGTTTTCAAGGGAAACTTGTGCTGGAAATAAAACCTGGTCATTCGGAGGATATCATCGTTGGGAAAGACAAAGCCGCATTATTTAGGCAATGGTTAGACAGGTAGGATTTACCACTCTTTCTCTGCTCTTCCTGGTCCAGCATCGGAATACTTATAATCTCTGCTCTCATTTTTTTTCTAATTGGATTCAACTGAGTTAAAATCCGAATATGTCTTTATTGGACTTTTCAAATAAGTCAATTTTACTATCCTTTTAATTGCTTTCCACTGCAAAGAATCCAATGAAAAAATGGCCCCAAACTGGAAACGCTCCTCCCATAGTGAATGAGGTATTTTAACCATTCCTTTGTTGAATGCCTTTAGCTGAATTGTTGATAAACTATTGAAAACTTTTCAGGCAAAAATTCGTTTTCCAGGCCTACTTAAGTCATTGATATATAGAACCATACAAATCAGGATTTTAACTTTAATATTCCTTTAATTTTTATCTAAGATTCTTAAGGTTCCTCCTTGTGTTTTGAAAGATTGATTTAAAACGCATACCCTATTTTTGTTTATACAGGAAGGGTGACATATGCTGTTATGTCATTGATATACTATGCGTTATATGATCTATTATTTATAAACTATTTAAAATTAAACCTTTATGAAAACATGTACTTTCCTGATTCTGGCATCTTTGTTAAGCTTCTGTGTGAAAGCTCAACATCCTTCCATTGGGGGCTATAAAGTTTATTATGGCAACCTTCATAACCATACCACTGCTTCCGATGGTGAACTGTCTATAGAGCAGGCCTATAGCACTGCCAAAGCAAGTGGTATGGATTTCTACAGTACGGCAGATCATGCTGAACAGCTTTCATCGAGCGAGTACAACACCACCATTAACACGGCAAACAGCTATAATGAAGATGGTGTATTTACCACATTTTACGGATTCGAATGGTCTGACTGGAATGATGGTCACATTACTGTTACCAATGCTCCGAGTTTTCTATCGGCTGGATTAGGGTTTGGAGGCTTTGATGATCTAATGTCATGGATAAAACAATACGATTGTATTGCATGGCTGAACCACCCGGGCCGTGAAGGTAATGGATCATTCGATGCATTTACGGATGCACCGAATGACCAGGTTGTGGGCATGGAACTGTGGAACAAAGGCTCCGGATTTGACACGTATTATTACAATGACGGATTCTATTCCAATGACGGTAACCTTGGCTACTGGGAAGAAGGCCTTGTCCGTGGCTGGAAATTAGGGGCTGCTGGTGCGGAAGACAACCATGGAACGGATATGGGTACCGACAGCGATATGATGATGGCTGTTTTGGCAAACAACTTAACCAGGGCTGAACTGTATGCTGCTTTTAAAGCACGCCGGTTCTACGCAACCGAGGATAAATCCATTGCAATGTCATTTAAAATGGCCGGTCAGGAAATGGGTTCTACTGTAGCGGGTGGTCCTGTAGATATGCAGGTGCAAGCTTTTGATAAAGATAACAATGTGTCTTTTACCAAAATCATGCTTTTTAAAAACGGACTGGAATACCAGGAATGGAATGTTAGCACTCCCAATCTAAACCATACTTCAACGGTTTCTGCTGCCGACGGTGACATATTCTATGTGAAGCTTACCCTTTCCAGCGGTAAAGAGGCAATTTCATCTCCCATCTGGATTGTTGGCGGTACGCCAAACAATGCCCCGGTCTGTCAGTTAACTTCACCACAGGATGGCTCTTTTTATGCGAATCCACAAATAATTACCTTGTCTGCTAATGCCACAGATACAGACGGAACGGTGGCAAAGGTTGATTTTTATGTAAATGGAAATCTGGCAGGATCGGATCATACAGCTCCCTACACAATCAATTACAATTTTGCAGCAACCGGATTGTATGAGATTCAGGCTAAGGCTACGGATAATGTTGGGGATTTTGCGTATTCCAATACGGCAACCATCAATATAGGATTGAGTTCCATAACAATCTCTTCAAGAATATCCGACGGTTACGATGATGTTGAAGAGTGCTGGTGGGGATTGTACAGCAATAGTTCAGATCTTGAATTAATCAGGGACGGATGGTTTACCGGAAACCAGAAAATTGGATTACGCTTTACTAATCTGGATATTCCCCAGGGTTCAACTATTGAAAATGCCTACATTCAGTTCACCGTTGATGAAACTGATGGGGGTTCCTGCAAATTATATATTCAGGGTCATGATACCGATAATTCCCCAAGCTTTGCATCCTCCAATGTTTCAAGTAGGGCAAGAACATCCGCAACCGTTACCTGGAATCCGCCGGCATGGAACACTACCGGTGCAGCCGGTGTCGATCAGCAAACACCTGACCTAAGTTCTGTAGTTCAGGAAGTGGTTAACAGAGCAGGTTTTAATGAGTCAAGTGCTCTTTCAATCATTATTACCGGGTCGGGTACCCGCACAGCAGAAGCCTATGAGGGCAGTGCATCCAGAGCTCCTCAATTATTTGTAACCTATTCCGGCTTTGGTTCGCAACAACGGAAATCAGCCCCTGCTCCGGCTCCCGAGAGCATAATCAGCTCGGATCAAAAGCCTGAAAGGATTGAGAAAGACCTGAATACTTCGCTTACAATGTCTGTTTATCCCAATCCGGCCAGCACAGGATATGTTACCATCAAAACCAACGGCGATGAATCTCCGAAGGAACTGTTTGTATATGACCTAAATGGAAAAGTTCTGATTTCAAAAACAGTCAGTGAATCACAAACTGAGCTTCAGATAGACCACTTAAAACCCGGCATGTATTTGATAAGATTAACCAATGGCTTCGATTCAAGAACCGAACGACTGATTATCCAATAAGCATCAAGGATAAAGTAAATTAAGAGAGGCCGCCTGAATTGTTCAGGCGGCCTTTTTATTTGCAGTAGACGCATAACAGTATTAGCCCTATTACCCTGTGCATATTCTTGTCCAATCCGGACAGTGATTCCTGCTGATTCCGGACAGT
>CAZNFR010000084.1:0-15116 GCA_964572225.1 uncultured Bacteroidaceae bacterium | reverse complement strand
GTTGTGAATTGCTTTCATTCTGGTATTTAACGATCTTTGATACAGTGTTACAGGGATCAAAAATTTGATTTACAACTCATTAGACACTGAAACAGGTTGAAAAAACTGTATCTGAAAACCGCAGCTTAAGAATTGAACTGCGGTTTTTTCGTTTCCAATCAAAAAAGTTCCAGTTGTTGCGGAGTATCCGGTCGCTCTGCCTCCTCCGGACCACGGAAGATTTCCATTAATCCAAATTGTTTGTCGGTAAGTGTAAACATGATTACTTCTCCCTTTGGCGGAAGAATGGATCGAACCCGGTTCATATGAACTTCAGAGTTTTCCCGACTGTTGCAATGTCGGGAATAAATGGAATACTGTATCATGGTAAAACCATCCTGCATCAGCCGTTTCCTGAAACGTGAATAATTCTTCCGGTCCTTCTTGGTTTCAGTCGGTAAATCAAAAAATACTATGACCCACAAAACTCGGTACTGATTTAGCCGGCTTAATTCCGACATAGTTATTTAATTGCTTTTTCTATTCAAAAACACAGGATAAATTACCTTTCTGTCCTCCCCTTCCATGCATCGCAATAAAGAGGCTGTCGTTCTTTTGGCAGCTACCATCAATGGACTACTCATTCCGTCAATTCCCACATCCATTGCCGGAATTACCAATAACCTTTTTTTCAATGCCGGTGTCAATTCATCTATTTCCTCCTCTACTTCCATAATTTCAAGGACAACCTGGTCGACGAACGGTCGAAAAGGTTCCATAATATCATCCGCCAGAACATAAGGATTGTATTTATTCCGATGGTGAATTCCCATAAAAGTCATTAAACCTGAACCAACCAAGGAACGTGCAATGACGGCCCTCAATATTGCATATCCATAGTTTAAAAGATTGTTTGGTGGTTCTTCATATCTTCCTCGCTTAAACTCTTTCAAGTGCGAGAATAAAGTCTGCCAATAGACATGGGCTGCCCTTCCTTCCATATTTTCAGCATCCCCACTTTTAACTTTACCGGCAAAATACAGCAATGGCTCATGGTTAAGGTTATAAAGATTCAGGTGTGTAGCCTGGTTCTTTATCTTGGCAATAACGGTTTGTTGCCATAGGTTTTTCCTTAGAGGTTCAGAAATATTCACCTGTACATTTACCTTTTCCGTGAAAGCATGGTGACCAGTCATGGGTAACATCAATCCCTCAGGTAGGTGTCTGCCATTGCATGAAATTACAGCAACATTGTTATCCATCAGGGCCATTAGAAGAGCATGACTCAAACGTATTTGCATATGATCAAGAATCATAACCCCGATGTCTTCAATGGGGATAGTCACATCCTGACTTTCTTCCCTGCAAATCTTCAACTGAGAATTTATTTTTGAAAGGGAGCAGGGATTTCCGAAATACAAGGTTTTTTTAATCATGTTTCATTACCCATTTTCCTAATCTGTCTATTTCTAATTTAACACATGACTCTTTAATCATAAGGCCGTCTAGTGACCTTTCCATCTTATTCATAGAAGTAAATTCAAATTTGTTGAAGATGGAATTACTAATTGCATGTAAAATAAAAAAAGCTCTGGCCTCAGTACAGCTCACCATCTTATAAATCCTTTTAACCTGTTCAGGACCAATTTCGTCCCCATTAAAAGGATTTTTGTTAAATACCTCATCCTCTGTTGGAACATAAACCAAATCATTAGGGGATAGCACAAATAGCAACCGGTATTCATCGCCTGATTTATCATCCCAGATCGTGTCTTCTGCCAGATCCAATCCTTGTTTTTGTCTCTCGATCGCCTGGAAAAGGGGTATGGAACTATACCGGCGATTGCCTTCTTCATTTTGATAAATCGCGAAAAACAGGTTGGTTCCCTTTGCAGCTTCCACAAATTTATCTTTCTTATTTCCGCTTTGTCCAACCGGAAAACGATTACCCTCCTCGAATATCCTTACCTTATAGATAGGCTGATGACTTTTTCCATCGTTTAATTCAACGATTTTCTCATTCAGCGCTTCAACCCCTTCCTGAGAGAAAGCTAATTCCGGATGTTCTTCAGTATGGCCTTTGGCGTTAATTCGGGAATAAGAATCAAGATGCTTTATCAGTATTTTCCGGATTCCCGAATCGGTAACAGACATGATCTTCTTTCTGTTGAAGCTATCGTCAAGTTGCACTCGGCCCGCCGTGGCAATGAACTCCTCATAAATATCAAATTTCATAATTGGCCCATTCTCATTGGAGATGGGATTTTCCTTAAAGTACTTTTTAACTTTTTTTACATCACCTAACTCCTTAAGTTTATCCATAATCAGAGTCTTGGCTCTTTTATCAACCAGAAGGTCTGCGCTTTCAATTGCTGCATTCAAGGAAACCGGAGTTGATTTAACGCGTTTGAGATTTACCCGTCCATAAATAGTCTCTTTGTGCAATGGTTTGCGAATAGCCCAGTTATCTCCTTTTACCTGACTTACAAGTTTTTTCTTCATCTGTCCGTTCCCATCCCTTATCCATTTCTCATAGCGATTGACAGATTTATTAATCACCCTCAAGTTTTGTTTGAAACTTACGATCACCTTTTCCAGATTTTCTTTAACCTCCCGGGTATATCCCTTCCAGGGATGATGGTACTCACGTGGGATATCCCTGCCATTGTATTGATCGGTTCTTCTTAGCTTACGAACAAGTGAATGGTTTTCTCTTTGGGAATTAATCGAGGTAACGTAGTTCACATGCTCCCGGGTTACTGAGGCAATTACAATGGCATCCAGGGTGTGATGACGGTGATCAATCCTCTTCTTACTGAACCCTCTTTGCAATTCGGCCGGTACGGTTGTCTGAAAATACCTTTTGCCATTCTGGCTTACCCAGTGGCCAAAATCCTGGCTTCCGGTCATTTCATTCAGCCTCTCAAATCGTGGAAAGATAATTGAATTCCATACCTCATTCAATCCCCAGTCCTTCTTCATTTCTGAGGTTATCGACCCATTGACCGTAAGCAGGTTCTTGGAAGTTGCTTCAATTTCCCCTTCTTCTCTTACTACATTGCTCAAAAGGCCTTTTACCATTTTGCTTATATACCGACTGTCATTCATCTGCCTTTCAATAAATGATTCGGGTATATCTTCCGAAAGCAATTTTTTCAGTTTGACCCGATTTCCTCTGAAGTATTTATTTACATGTTCCTGATAATCGATCTGAGTCAAAATATTAACATTGTGCCCGTTTGATAGTAGCCTCTTCTCACCCCCATGCTTCATTATAAACTCCATGGCAGTCATATTTCCTTTCCAATCATTCACCTCAGATTCACAAATGACCTTATTGCTCAGGGCATCATCGAAAAAGCGGGACTGTGGTATGATATGTTCAATCTGATAATCGGTCGTAAATAAACGGCTCAGTTGTATGACTTTTCCGGTATAGGGGGAAATATAACCCTGTTCCAGCCACAATTTGTATCGCTTAATCTCAGATTGTGTGGGTTGGGTGTTTTTCCTGATCTTAATTATTTCATCATTGACGTTTTCATTGCTGAGAAAAACACCCTCCTCATACAATTTAAGGATCTCCTGCTGATTAGGAGAAAAAGGCCTGACACCGGCAACCCCGTCATTCTTAAGTTCAAGTAGTAATTCTCTTATTCTCTGATTAGTATTCTCATTTTCAATATTTTTTTGTGTCATAAACTTCCTCTTGTCCGCAGAATTCTTCATTTCTCTCCCTAGTTCAACATGGATTTCATTAAAAAAATCTTTCTTCCCTTCTCCATGATAAATCCAGATGTCCCTGACCAATCTTAAGGTCTCGGTTACAATTTGTTCCACAATGGGATTTCTGAGCATATGCTGTTTGAAGTCACTTATAAGGAAATGATTGATATCTTCCGGGTTTTTCCAATACCTTACCTCGCCTGACTCAGAATGTCTATCATACACAATATAACTTGCAAGCCAGAGGGGTAATCCTTTAAAATCTTTAATGTCATGAAGCTGGATTGACTTATCTCTTGTTTTTTCCCCAATTTTTTCATCAACTTCCCCATCAAGAATCTTTTGTATTCTTTGCAAAGTTTCGGGATCAATTCTCTCCTGCTTCCAATACTTACCTAATCTTATCAATGGAAGAAGCTTTTTTAATGCTTTCTCTGAATAAGAACAGTAATTTTCCTCAAAAGGAGGCATTTTTTGGAAAAGATTGAAAAACTCCTCCTCCGGCAAAGAATGTTTTTCTGCGAACGTACGGATAGCCTTTTCATACTCCTTTTTATCCTTGACCGAATAAATCAGATGCCACAGTTTATAAGTGTTATCCAACGAAAGGAATTCCGACACATCCAGACCAGGTATTTCCGACAGCTTCGAAATAAGTATGGCTCTTGTCTCATTGCATGGGTAGTATTTGTCCTCTACATAATTCCATTTATACTCTTTTTCTTTCAAACTCAAATGTTTCAATAGGATTTTCTGCGATATTTCCCTTCGTTCGAATAAAAAGTCAAATAACTTTACCCTGGCCTCTTCATTCCCAATAAAATTGCCTGTTCTTTCAACATCGTGTTTTAGCTTACCATCAATAAAGACTTCTCGTTCAAAGATCCTCAGGTTAGAGATAAACTCCCAAATCCGAAACTCCTGAAAATATGGATTGGATCGTGGAGTACACTTTAATTTGGCATATTCTCTTTCCCCATTCTTTAAAAAACTCCTTGTCTCAAATTTACATCCATCAATAAGAGATTTTTTACTTTTCAGGGGTCGCTGAAAAAAAATTATATCCTGTATAAATAAATATTCAAAACCTTTTTGTCTTATGTTATTTTTGTGTGCCTGATTATTTGGGTAAAGCTCCTCAAGACATTCTGTGTAGAGATTCATATCCTGCAGCTCCGGATGAAACCGTTTTTGTGACCTGAGTATCCTGCTTAATTCCTCTTTATAAAATTTTCGCTCAATCGTCCGAATTAGTTTTCCTCTGATCTTTTGAGATGGATTCTTTAAAAGTGCTTTGTAAATGTATTCTCCAACTGTATCATAATCATCAATTTTGTTTTCTGTTTTTTTCTTAATCGCAATCCAGTCCTTTTCAGAATCGACAGATCTGAATGATCTTCTGACATTCCCCTCCTTGTCCTTTATGGGGTTTCCCTCCTCATCCACATCAGTAGTTACGATAAATTCACGGGTTTTCCCCTGCCAGTCTACCGGATCCTTGCTCGGTTTATTAAAAGTCCAGCCATTTTCAAGCTGAATAGCATAAAGTGCCATTCCCCTGGAATTCTCCTCCTCAACCTTTTCGACCTTAGAGACACCTATCTCAAGAAATTCAATTTCCTTTCCTTTCTTCTCCTCTTCCTCTTCACCTCTCAATTGGTAGTACCCTCGCTTCTGATTGAAATTCAGAAGTATCCATGCCAGCTCCTGCTTTGAAACTTTTTCCTTGAGGGCCTTATTTCTCAAATAGTATAATGTCCAGTCGTAAGGTATTCCTTTATTGGAAGTAAGAATATCAGGCTGACTGACTTGAAAATCTTTCAGCATCTCCTCAAATGAGCCTTGAAATAGAAAATTAAATCTACCTTGTTCATTTCGGTGATAATTAATTTTCACCTCAATATCATCCTTGAATTGACCTTTTCTATCTTTAAAATCAATGGCTGATGCATAATGCTCAGGCAGGAATCCCATGATATTCAATACACGATGTAATCGTTCCCTTCTCACCAGGTGTCTTTGTCTGAGTCTCCTTACACTTCGATAACCGGTTCGTTCAGCCGTTTGAGATACACTTTGTCCGGAATCAAATTTTCCAAGGATATCCTGGCTCATTGGAATGATTCGGGATCCACAATCAATGATTTTTCCGGATTTATTGTCAAAATCCTGTTCAATTAATGCCCAGCCAATTGAGTTTGTACCCAGGTCAAGGCCTAAAATTTTTTTCATTTTATTTGATATTTAGTGGGGATTTAGTAGTTTAGCTGTACCAAATGAAGCAATTCACAATAAGGATTATTCCGTTGTGAAAACATTCAAGTCGCCTCGCCTTTCTGCGGGGCTTTTTTATTATTGATTATTAGTTCTTTAGATGAAATTAGGCATTCATTTCAATATTTCAAAAAAATCACCTGCATTTTTCCAACCCTGTCAGGCATTTTTCAGCTTTCATTCCAAACCTGCCTAACGCAATCTGATAATTATTATCCTCCATTCCGGTATTTAAAATTCAAAATGCTATCTTCGGTGATGCGGAAGATTCAGATCAAAAACAGCCCCATGAAGAAGTATCTATGGCATACAATCTGTGTTTTGACCCTATTCGGGTGCCTTAATTTACCAAATGTTGCTGGTCAATCCTTTGAGTTCATTCCGGCCGCAGACACCCTCACCCTTCGGGAAGCCCACGTCGGAAACGAAGAGATCGATATCCGCCTCATGGATAGCTATATCCCCCCTCCCCAAAATATCCGGCAGTTCTATATCGATTCCAGGCGCATCCTGGCCGACAGCAGTTTTCAGGGCGATCCCCGACCCGTCCTTGCCGCAATCGCAAACAATCATCAGCTGAAAATCATAGGCGGCCCCATGCTCGGCAACCTGGACCATCAGGGTGTCAGCCTCTGGCTCAGAACCTCCGGCATCACACCCGTGGAGATCCGTCTCTTCCTGGAAAACAAGCTCGTAAACTTCAGATCAATAAGTCCTCACCATCCCGGTCAACCGCAAAAGATCCGCTTCGACAGCCTTCAAAGCAATACCCCCTATCAGTACCATATCACTTCAGGAGAAGAATTATTGGCTGAAGGGTCCTTCCGAACCACCGGGCTTCCCGGAGACCGCGATCTTACCCGTATAATTTTCGGTTCCTGCTTCCATAAAATCGGTCTCCATAATCCCAATCTGGTTAACCATATCCTATTCAGAAAACCAGAAGCCATGCTTCTCCTGGGCGATATTGCCGTCGACGACCGCGAGAACCACCTTAACCTCCACCATGCAGATTATCTTCTCAGAGATATCTCACCCGCATGGTCGAGGCTCGCCGCAAATGCACCTCTGTACGCCACCTGGGACGATCACGATTACCTCAACAACGACCTCAGCGGGATCCCGGAAGGGTTCACGGAACAAGACCGGAAAGCCCTCCGCGAAATATGGTCGGAACACTGGAACAATCCCCCAAACGATAAGGCCGGCATCTATTTTAACACCCGGCTCGGCCCCGCAGAAATAATCATGCTCGATACCCGCTCCTGCAGAACCAACGAAAAACGAGGACAGTATGGCTCTTACCTGGGAATTGAACAGATGGATTGGCTCAAAAAAGTCCTCCGCAATTCCACCGCCCTCTTCAAAGTGATCAGCAGTGGAACCATGTGGAGCGACGACATCTCCAACGGAAAAGACTCCTGGGGCACCTGGGACACCCTGGGGAGAGAGGAATTGTTCAGCTATATTGAAAAAGAAAAAATTTCCGGTGTCATTCTCCTGAGTGGCGACCGCCATGGCGCCAGAGCATTGAAAATACCCCGGGAATCAGGATTTGCATTCTATGAGTTCGAAGCCGCTACCCTGGGTGGAGTACCCGGACCACCCGCCATGGCCAACGACCCCTCCAATCAGCTCTTTGGTTACCCCGGATTCCAAACCATTGCATTCGGTGAACTAACATTCGATACCCGAAACGAAGATCCGGTATTGCTTTTCCGACTGATCGACGAAAAAGGCAACACCCTCGAAGAACACAGGTTTAGCTACGATCAGCTGAGACCCCGGTAATTTATTACTCCCTTTACTCAACAGAGAGTAAAAATCTCCTCAATTTGTATATTTCTTCATCAAAGAAGATCCTGAGCAGGATTGCCTGATAATCCGACAGCAAAATTTCATCCACTTGATTATCTGACCATTACCCTTGTAATCCTTTAAGAAAATACCTCCTTTTCAAGTTTTGGTACAATATTCACAGTGCTATTAATCACAAACTGAATAATATTAGTCTAATGATGAGTCCATCAAAAGACAAAAAAATCAAAAATTATGAGCATAGTTAAAGTAATTGAAGTAATTGCAACCTCAGACAAGGGATTTAGTGAAGCTACGGAAAATGCCGTGGCACAGGCGTCAAAAACCGTTAAAAACATTAAATCCGTATACATCAAGGAGATGAATGCAAATGTGGAAAACCAAAAAATCGTTTCTTATGCGGTAAATACAAAAATTTCATTTGTAATTGAAAACTAAAGTTTGTACTGACTGTAAATCCTGAAACCTATGAAAAACTCAATGCTCGAACACCAGAAAAAGGTGTTTGAAAATATTTCCTGGAAAGGGGAAGTATTTCAGAAGGAACTTGTAAAATCTAAAGAGTGGCTCTCGGAAGAGGAATTCCGAAGTCTCCAACTCTGGCTGAAATCCAGATTCGATAATTACGGATACAACGAAAAACATTCGGATACCGAAATTTGGGGATAATGATTTTTCTTTTCTTAATTGGAAATTTCGTGAAGTTTTAGAAGCTGATCGAAATGTTTTACAGGGGTGATTGCTGATTGGAGGCAGGCTGCGGTTGAAAAACCCTGCTGTCTCCAATCTTTTTTTATAATTCCCCTCTTATTCGACAACCAGGACCCCTTTCATTCCCGAAAAATAGTGGGCGGGAAAGGTACAAACGTATGTATAGCTCCCTTTCTCCTCAGGTGCAGTAAAGGTGATGGTCTCCTTTTCACCTCCGGCCAGCATGCCGGTTGCGGCAAGTATCTGGTTCTCCATCGAAGGATGAATGTATTCATTGTCCTTCTCCCTTTGTCCCATGGTTATAAAGGTATTCACATCGGTATCTTTTTTAAGAAGTACAAAATTATGCCCCATGCTCTCAGCGGGTTGTGAGCTGACCGTTTTCAGGGTCAGTTCAATTTCGCTTCCCGGTTTGGCGGTAATCTTTTCCACGGTGAATTTCATATTGTCATGACCTTCCATGTAAATCGTCTTTGTCTGGGCATTCAGGCCCGATGACAAGAGCCATAACAAAACAACCAGGCTTGTTAATCTAAGTTTTTTCATAATAATGATTTTAGGTATTGAAACACAAGTGTCCCATTAAAAATGGGACGTTATTAAAAATTAAACAATTTGGCTCCGCTATACTTGCGAACAATGTAGTTATATCTATTCCTATCCATGAAGGATACCCATTGAGCAAAAACGTATTTATTTATCCCTTTGCATTTGCTAATCTCTTTAGGAATAGCGAAAATGCAGATTGAAATCCTATTAATCGTAAAACACCTGCAACTAACTAAATTTCAAATATTTCATAGGACACATTTAGATTTTAATGAGACAGTAATGGTATTGAAAAATGGATAAAAATTTCCGGATCCTTATGGAAACCAGAAAAAACTATACCAGAAAGGCATTGTAGAATTAATTCCCGGAACAGTCCACAAAAACAACACATTTCAATGGGGCCCAAATCCCGTTAAAACTCCGTGGATGCCCTCTTAGACTGCCAATCCGAAGGTACTACCTCCGGTGGTATGCAATTTGGGTTGTAATAGCAGGTTGGTCGGTTAAAGAAATTCTCACCGGTTGACCCGGAAGTCACACTTAAATTAGTATTATGAAAAACAATATTCAACACATTTCAGGCATCATGCCGGTACTGGGATTCGGAACCTGGGAAATCACCGGAAAAGCATGCACAGACAGTGTGGAAAGCGCACTTAATCTCGGATACAGGCATATAGACACAGCACAGGTTTATGGCAACGAAGAGGAGGTCGATAAAGGAATCGCTGGCCGAGAGCCTTTCCAGACTCCGGACAGATTATGTTGACCTTTATCTGATCCACTGGCCCACAACCGATATGAACCTGGAAGGCTGCCTTGAGGCTATGATTGAATTAAAGGAAAAGGGCATGATCCGGAATCTGGGCGTAAGCAACTTCAGATCCGACCTATTTAAAAGAGCCCTGGATACCGCCCCGGTATTTACCAATCAGGTAAAATTTACTCCGGAAAATCCACAGTACGAAAACCTTAATGTGGCAAAGAAATATTCCTCAAGCATAACTGCATACAGTCCGCTTGAACGGGGAGACCTCACCGATGATGCAGTCCTTGAAAAAATCGGGAAAAAATATAATAAAACAGCAAGCCAGGTCAGCCTCCGCTGGCTCATTCAGCTTGGACATACATCAGTGATCCCGAAAGCCGAAAGCGCAAATCACAGGAAGGAAAATATGGAAATATTTGATTTCGAATTAAGTGACACCGACATGCAGGAAATAATGTCTCTCAAAAATCAAAAAAACCGAATCGCGGAATAATCGTGAATTTTCCCATCGGAATGTGGAATAAAATCCCTTAAACCAAAATATAGTCCCTAAGGTTTACCTCACTTCATCCGGATCAGCAGCCAGGTATCATTGTGTTCCGGAAAAGCAACTTTGATTCGTCTTACCTCTGAACGGGCGGCCTCAATATCGTTGTAAGACCTTACAGCCACCCGGTACAAGCCTTCTTCATTTTTCAAAAGATAGGGAGAGAATCCTTTTTGTGAAATATCCTGCTGGTACTTCACGGCATTGTCCTTATTACGGAAACTGCCAATGATCACATAGTAATTAAAATCCTCCTCCTCTGTTTTCTCCACCTCAACCAGCTTTTCCTCAATTTCCTTCACGGGTACTTCAACCGGTTTCACTTCCTCTGCCTGTACCGGTACCGAATTCAGTTCCACAGCCGATTTCTGTACTTCTTTTTGTCCGCTGCAGGCACCCAGCAATCCCACAACTACTGAAGCGATTATCAATTTTGTCATATCCGTATGATTTGTTAAGCAAAGAAAGAAATAATTCCCTGAGTTTTAAGGAACCTGAAGAAAGAGTTATAAACAGTGAAAAACTATTTGCATTGAATCACATTTTTCATAAATTTATGCAGATTTACCAAAAACACGTAACCTTAAAACTCTGCAAAATGAAAAAACTCTTTACCCTCTCCCTTCTGGTAGTCCTGGCACTTGGAGGTTCCCTTTCAGCTGCTGACGGCGATCTGTTCAGTTATAATCAGAACGCGGTTACCACAGCCCTCTCCGAACTCTCTGAAATTGAAAATTATGTAATGGACAATCCGGCCACCTCCCTTTCCCTGATGGTCGAAAATAACAATTCCCTTCTCAATGGACTCAGCCTTTACAGTCCCAACGCCATGGGATTTGCCTATGGAGAACCTCCTTTGGGTATTCCTTCATTCTTGTGGGGTTGCGTTTTCGGTGTTGTGGGGGTTGCCATTGTGTATTTCGTTGCTGAAGACGGTGATGAAACCAAAAAAGCATTTTATGGATGTATCGTATCCACTCTTGTCTACGGGGTTCTCTACTTTACTGTATTCGCCGCATCGGGCTTCTATTGGTTCTGATGATTCTTATCATATCTATACCATCAAAGCCATCCCCACGGATGGCTTTTTTGTTAAGAAATCTTTTTTTATGCTTTTTTTTCCAAAGGATTGCTAACTTTAAGTATAGAACCTGAATCATTTATAACCAATCCTTTCCCCACACATGAAAAAAAGTATGCTTTTTGCCCTGACCGGAATCATGATCGCATTCGGCCATTCCCTCTATGCATCCAATTCCGGTTTATTCACTTACGATAATTGCAAAGTCAATGCGGAACTATCGGAACTGACTCTACTTGAAAATCACCTTCTCGAAAATCCGGGAATTCTACTTAATGATCTCTTCCTCCAGGGCAACCTGGAATCAACCGAAGAGGGCATAAACTCCGGACTACTCAGCTCCCTGGCACTTTCCGGAATGATCTCGGAGCCTCCCCTGGGCATCCCTTCCTACATCTGGGGCTGCTTGTTCGGTGTGGGTGGAGTGGCAATCGTGTATTTCCTCACCGAAGAGGACCGGGATGAGACCAAAAAAGCTTTCAACGGATGTATAACCGCTGGTGTGTTTACCGTGGTTCTGTATGCAGTCCTCATTTCCCAGGGTTTGATCGTCTACTGATCTCAATCTCAGATATGCCCTCCCCGTTAAAAAACCATGTTTTTTTCATCCGGGCTTTAAATTGTAAAAACTCTTTTCTACTTTCATGCCGGGGATGAAATATCTGAAATACCCTTGCCCTATGAAATGGATTTTATTATTGCTGGTCTCATTTACACTTTTGACCGCTCAAAGTCAGTCGGTGTACCGCATCAAAGGCGAATACTCCCTGAAATCAAAAGATGACGCCCATTCCCAACTGGTGATGGGGGAATTCTTTTACGATCTTAATGAGGGACAGATCATCTACCGCAACCACTTCCCGGAAAAAGAAGTATGGGTGACCGACGATACCACCCTTTACCGTCTGATAAACGAAGAAGTAGTTAGCAGTCAGACCATTCCAAATCTCTCCGAGTTCTCCATCTTCCACCTGGCCCTTACCCATAACCTGAAAAATTTCGGGATAGACGACGAAAATTTCCAGCTTGAAAAAGTGGAACAGGATAATAATATGGTCATTTCCACCTATCAACCCATTGGCCGGTTTAAAGACCTTACCGGTAAAATCCTGCTTTCCATGACCGAAGGCAAGCTCTTTGGGATGGTCTTCTTCTCTCGCACCGGAGAAATCGTCAAAAAACAATTCTTCGAAGATTATTATATTACCGGAGGGGTTCCCTTTCCGGGAAAGATCACCGAAATTACCTATAAGGACGGAAAGGAGAGTTACCGCGTAACTACCTACCGGAACATAAAATATAACAGCCGTGAACCACAGGATTTTTATCATTTTGATGCTGATCTTTACTTCAGTAAACCTCAGCGCCCAGGAAACTGATCTCTTGTCGAAGATGAACAGTCATTTTAATCCTGCCCACAACGAACAGGATTTTCGCATTCATACTGATCATAGTAACGAACTGAAAACGGTAAGCTCGGTATTGTTTATGTTTTACAAAGAGTTCATCTCCTCCCAGGATATCAATTCCTGCGTTTTTACGCCCTCCTGCTCGGTTTATGCCATCGAATCCGTCAATAAAAAAGGCCTGCTGAAGGGTCTGATGGCATCCTTCGACAGGATCACACGGTGCAGCGCCCTTGCCTACGGCTATTATGATATTGACAGGAAGACCAATCTAAATATTGACCCGGTTGAATAAATTACTCCCAATAATCATAGTCTTTTTTTTCGCATCCGTGCATTCCTCCGGGCAATCTGCCGAATCGGATGATTTCCATCAGGCCGAAGCCTTTGCAGATTACCTGTTCAACACACGGCAATTCGATTACGCAGCCCAGGAATATCTGAGACTTCACTATCTGCGTCCTGCAGATCCTTCCCTGAAAAAAAGAGTGCTCGAATCCTTCAGACTCGCACAAGATCTTGAATCGGGGCTTGGGTTTTCATCCCGATTCTTTGATGCCCGGGATACCTCTTTGACTCTTTATTATCCCGAAATGGTGAAAATCCGAATGCTTGGATCCGCTCCCATTTTAAGGGAAGGACAGGTTCCCGACAGCACAGATTTTCCCGGACTCTACAATCAAAGCCTTATGCTCAATTACATGCTTCAGTACAACTGGGACCGGGTGCGGTCGGAGGCATGGCGGATCCGGGAAACGCCTCTTCATTCATTCACCCTGGATCTTCCCGACGATAACTACCTCAGCCCCTTCCTTGCAGCCACCCTTTCCACTCTTATTCCGGGTGCAGGAAAGTTCTACGCCAAACGATGGAAAGACGGACTCACCTCCCTGCTTTTTGTCGGACTTACGGCTTTTCAGAGCTACCGGGGCTTTCATGCAAAAGGAACCGAGAGTGTGTACGGATGGGTGATGGGCACTTTTTCTGCAGGTTTTTACATCGGAAATATATACGGCTCCCAAAAAGCCGCCAAAGATTATAATAAACATCTGAATGAACATTACCGGGATCATCTGGTCGGTTTTTATCTGGACCGGTATTAGTTTTTCCGTCTGCGGACAAAAAGTAATTCCGGAAACCACCCTCAGGATTGCCGATTCGCTTCACAGCGCCGGGCAATACAGGGGCGCTGTAAAAGAATACCAGCGATACCTTTTTTATACCCGCAATGAAAATCCGGAGATCCTCCTCAAGCTGGCCTACGGACTCTACGAGGAGGGAGACCACGAACTCGCCCTGCAGTATTACGAACAGATCTATTTCCTTACCGATAAACCAACGATACGATTCACCTGCAGACTTACGGAAATTCAGCATTTTATCAATATCAGACAATACAACAAGGCACTGGTGTCCCTGTTTTCTCTTGAACCGGCCATCCGGGAACTCTACCCGGAGGTTATTCACCTGTACACGGCGATCTCCTATTTCGGACTCGAAGACTACGAAAGGTCCCTCTCATCCTTCCTTCAAATCGTGGAAGGAGACAGCATAGCCGAAGAAAAAATCAGGGAATTGTTCTCCGACCCCCGCCGTTTCCACAAACCCAATCCAAATACCATCGGCATCCTCAGTCTCTTTATTCCCGGACTTGGTCAAATGATTAGCGGCGATTTCAAGGAAGGTCTCAATTCCCTGATCCTTGTAGGCGGGCTCGGAACCGGAATGGTGATCGTTGCACTCCGGTATTCCCTTCTGGATGCAGTGCTCACCTTACTGCCCTGGTACCAGCGATACCTCCTCGGCGGATCCGACAAAGCCGAGGAAATAGCCCGCTATAAAAGAGCCGAAAACCGAAACGAGGTTTACCTTGAAGTCCTGATGGTCCTCGATCCCTACCGGGAAAAACTTAAGCTGCCGGTCCATACCCCGGGTGATTAAACTACCTTCTCCCCTGCCCAAAAATAACGGCATTAATAACAGCATTAATAACGGCATTAATAACGGCATTCTTGGCATTTATAAATCTGTATATAAATATCTTACAGATGATTGAATATTTTTAGTTGAAAACTCAACTACGATAACCCCTTAATTCTTCATGCATCAAGGAATAAAGCGACTCCCTCTGAATAGCCAAATCATCAATTGATTCTGAAATTCAACGAAAAAAATCCCTCTTCACCCACCGAGATTCACCCCTCAATTTCCATTAACCAATGAAAGTCTTTTTTAAAACCTTAAAATCTTATT
>CAZNFR010000083.1:0-15477 GCA_964572225.1 uncultured Bacteroidaceae bacterium | reverse complement strand
ATGACATTTATGTCATTATTTATGACGAACTGACGTATTTTTATTTTTGATCTCGATCCGAAAATATAAATTTTACACATATGGCAAAGCTAGTCAGGGTATTATCCATCGATGGGGGTGGGATCAAGGGAATCCTTCCCGGGAAGATTCTGGTCCACCTGGAAAATAAACTTAAGGAACTCAGCGGTAATCCTGATGCAAGGATTGCAGATTATTTCGATCTGGTAGCCGGAACCAGCACAGGCGGTATCCTCACCTGTCTGCTGCTGACGCCTTCAGCCGAAGATCCCGGCACGCCCCAATTTACGGCTGAAGAAGCCGTTGGACTCTATCTCGAAAAGGGTAGTGATATCTTTCACCTTCCCTTTATGCATAAAATGAAAAGCGGGGCAGGACTATTCGATGAAAAGTACCCTGCAAGGGCGCTGGAGACAAACCTTTCCAATTATTTAGCAAACACACGGCTGAAAGATCTTTTAAAACCCTGTATCATTACTGCTTATGATATCCAAAACCGCAAGGCCCATTTTTTTACACAGCATGATGCACTTTTAAAGGAGGAAAAGGATTTCTATGTAAGGGATGTGGCCCGGGCCACTTCGGCAGCACCTACCTATTTTGAAGCCTGTAGGGTGAGTTCTTTTGCCGGTACAAAGTATGCCCTGATCGATGGAGGTGTTTATGCGAACAATCCGACCCTTTGTGCATATGCCGAAGCGCGGAAATTGATATTTGATGAGGCCCGGAAAAAACCCAGGGCAGCAGATATGGCAATTCTTTCCCTTGGTTGTGGTGAAGATAAAAAAGCCTACCCCTACTCAAGGGCGAAGGACTGGGGAAAGATAGGATGGATAAAACCGGTGATTGATATCATGATGTCTGGTGTTTCAGAAACGGTGGATTATCAATTGAAACAAATTTTTGATGCTGTGGAAAAGCCCGGACAATACCTCAGAATACAACCTTCCATGGGTGACGCAGGAACAGAAATGGATAATGCCGGACCCGGCAACCTTAAGGAACTGGAGAAAGCAGGTGAGCAGGCAGCAAAGCAATATGACAGTCAGTTAACCGAATTTGCCAGGCACCTTGTTTAGGGATATAGAACCTGTTGATAATATGTTTATATAATGTGACCTTAATCATAATTTCGTATACATTATCCCGTTAATTTGGCAGCATCAAACTACCAATGATGGATTTTAAAGAGATTGACAAACGAATCGAGGCGGATCTCAGGCGTTTCAAGAATTATAACCGGTCACAGAATGAGGATAACCTGAGAAAATGGGTCAGGGACGCAAACCTGATGTACCTCACAACAGGAGAGGATTAACAAGCGCCCGGTATTTGATTTTTAATGCCTGTGAAGAAAAAAGTTCCAGGTAAACAGATTGTTACCCCCTATTTTTTCCTGTTTTCCCTGATAAATATATCGATGTTGATTTTTGTGCCTTTGTTTACTTTATGAGGATATAAGTCCTCAAGACTAAAGCTGATGAAGTTATCGAAGCGTTTATTATATATATCAATGTAATTCTTAAAAATTTTCAGGCCCTTCCCTTTGGATTGCACAATCTTTGCCGCCCTCTCTCTCCCCACACCATCATCGGTAATTTCTATGCCGATCTGATTATCTCCCCGATGATGGATGTGGATCTCGATCTTGCCTGTCCCTTCTTTATGTAATAATCCGTGTTTAACTGAGTTCTCGGTGAATATCTGAATGAGCATTTTGGGGATTTCAACATTTTTGTTTACGCGGTCGTCTACCTCTAAATTCCATTTTAGCTTCCCGGAGTGCCTGTACTCTTCAATTTCCAGGTATTCTTTCACGAATTCAATCTCTTCGTCCAGGGTTTTCACCGGACTGAGTGCATTGTACATGGTTTTTCTGATCAGGGAGGAAAGCTTTACGAAATAGCTGTGGGCTTCCTCTTTATGACCCGTGAGAATGGCATGTCCGATGGAATTGATGGCATTAAAAGTAAAATGCGGATTGAGCTGATTCATTACTGCCTGCAATTGATAGGTTTGCAGTTTATCATGTGCTTCTTTTCGTCGGAGAGTAGTATTTACAATTATTTTTTGAAAGATCAGGAAAAGAGCGGTTATCATTATGTATAAGCACAAAGGCAGGATAAACCTGAGTGGATAATATGGGTTCCGGTTATAGGTCAACAGATATTTTTCCTGACCTGCATCATACATGATCAGCTTTTGTTCCGGATTCATTTCTTTCACACTTATGGTTGGCGGATAATCGATCCTGCCCTGAATTTTTACCCGGGCCTTCTCGTTCAAATCGCTGCCGATAATAATCAGCTCAGACGAACTCTGATACCTTTGAGTGATGATAAACTCTTCTTTCTTATCCTCGTTAAGATCAAAAACCTGAAAGCTTCCCTGGGGGAAGGGCAGAATTTTTAATAATCTGAGGCTGAGTGAAGACAAATCCAACTCGAAGACTTTCGCTTTTTCATTATGGTTATCAATAAACAGAGGACTTTTCAATCCGGTAATGAATATTTGTTGATGATCCGGATCATCAACAAGGACGGTATCTTTTATCTGTAACTCCTTATCAAAAAGCAATATGCGGGTGCGTATCCTTGACCTGAGGTCAGTTATATGTGCCAGAATCAGGGGTTCCATGCCTTCTGGTTCAAGCACCTTGAACCGGGATACCGATTGTCGGCCTTTTATGTAAACGGGTTCCCTGTAAAACCCAAGGTTTTTACCCAGCACTGCTAACCATGTTGCAGAATCGGAATAAGGTGTGGAATCGGAAATATTATTCACTCCGGAATTTGTGAAGAAGATTTCTTTTACTCCATCCTTATCAAGGTCATAAAAATCCCAGCCATGCCAGGCATTTATTTTAATTCCTGAATTAGGTGAACTATAGATAGAATCTCTCAAAAAATCCCAGGCATAAACTTTTCTTGGCTGGATTTTATACCCGGCCGACACGCAGGCCAGAACCTCAGGGAATCCATCTCCATTATTGTCTAGTATTTCTAAAAGTTGATGTTCATGATCTTTATTTCCGTTATGCTTTCTGACGGAGGTAAGAAAACGATGGTTCACTCCGGCAGATGTTCCATTGAAATCAACCATGGATATAAAAATGCTGTCATTTTGATTTATGGTAAGGCAAAAAAACTCAGGGATACTGTCTCCATCAATATCCTTTAATTGAAAAGGAAAGGATTCATCCCAGAACCCCGGAAAATTATAGGTTTCAACAATCCTGCCATCATTTGAGTAGAGTGTCAGATTTGCGTTGGTATGGTAATTTGCAAAGAATAACTCAGAGTTTAGTTGACCGGGAAAAACCTTTGCATAGTAAATCAGGGTACTTGAAGCAGTGGACTCAACTTTTTTTGCACTCAGTTTAAATTTTGTAAATTCAACTGGAAGCAGAATGATTAGGATCAGGGTGAAGGGGAGGGAAAAGACAAAAGGGCCGGTGAGAAAATTTCTTAATTTTTCCGTTAACAGGATTTTATCTGTAGGTGGTTTTCTCAATTATTTCAGGCAATTGTGCAGGATGCAAACAATGCGTGAAAATAGGAATTAATTACCAAAAGCTGCAGCATCCAATGGATGAATTTTTTCTGACTCTGATTTTTTCAGATGGATCGACAAATCTCGTTGTAACATTTGCTAATTTACATCCTCTTAATTGCAACAACCTGCCAAAACCTTTTTTATGACCGGAAAACTATTTCTTCGCGGGATAAGAGCCCTGAAACGCCAGAGAGTTTATGTAATCATTAATTTACTGGGACTTTCGGTAGGCCTTGCAGCCAGTCTGATCATTTTTCTTTTTGTGATTCATGAAACTTCTTACGACGACTATAATGTTTATCGTGACCGTATTTACCGGGTAATTCTGGATGGAAAGATGGGAGAATAGGAGGTTGAGGTTGCCTATACTGCCTCGCCCATAGGACCCTATATGCAGATGGAATTTCCTGAAGTGGAATCCTTTGTACGATGGAATCCCTGGGGCGAAACGGTATTGAAGATTGGTGACAGGTCTATTGCCGTTGAAGAGTTTGTAGAGACCGATTCCAGTTTTTTTAAGGTTTTCTCCATCCGCCTTTTGCAGGGTAATATTGCGTCCATCCTGAATGAACCTCGCACCCTGGTTCTGTCCACTTCAGCCGCTAATAAGCTTTTTGGCACTCAGAATGTTATGGGGAAGTCCCTGAGAGTAGGCAATGATTCAATTCCCTATCGCATTAACGGAATAATGGAAGATTTTCCCGAGAAATCGCATTTTCATGCAAACATCCTGAGTTCTTTTATGACCAACCCCAGGGCGAATGACGAACAATTGCTGGCCAATAGTTTTGGAACCTATGTGCTGCTTCGGCAGGGAGCAGACCCTTCAGCCGTAAATGCCAAATTTCCCGGGATGATGGTGGAAAAGGTGGGTAAAGACCTGGAACAATATATGGGTGTGACAGTGGAGGAGTTTTTTGCCCATGTTAACCGTTATGAAATGTACCTTCAGCCCCTGAGCGAGATCCACATGAACCCAAAGATTCAGCGTGCCGTGAAACCGGCAAGCCATCCGAGGTATCTGGAGATATTCGGGATCGTTGCCATCCTGATTATCGTTATTGCTTCGATCAATTTTATGAATCTGAGTACTTCCCGGGGTATCAAGAGAGCCTGGGAGGTGGGGATAAAAAAAGTTAGCGGTTCGCCCCGAATAAGGCTTATTAACCAATTTCTGGCCGAAACCCTTGTCCTTACCTTTATTTCGCTGATTCTGGCACTGATTATTATTCAACTGACATTGCCATACCTCAACCGGTTTATTGGAGCAAGTATCTCCCTTGATTTGCTTGCTGACTGGTACCTGATTCCGGTGCTTGTCCTGATTTCATTCCTGGTTGGAATTGTTGCCGGAATTTACCCTGCTTTTTTCCTGTCCTCATTCAAACCGGTAACGGTTTTAAAAGACCTTCCGGTCAGAATGAATAAAGGTGCGGGACTTAGAAGCATTCTCGTGGTGCTGCAATTCAGTATATCGGTGGTGCTGATCATCGGGACCATGATCATGGAAAGACAGATCAGGTATATGGTAAATAAGGATCCCGGTTTTAAAAAGGAGGGAATTATGGTAATTGCCAGAGGAGGTTCAGTAGGAGAGAAGATGGCAAGCTTTAAGCAGGAACTGATGAAGCTTCCTGAGGTTGAGAGTGTTGCCGGATCGACTGCTGTCCCGGGTCACAATAACAATACCAATGGTTATTCCCTGGAAGGACGTTCGGATGAATCTTTACTGTTAGAGACCAACTGGGTGGATCACGATTTTTGGGAAACTTATAAAATCCCGCTCAAGAACGGCAGAAGCTTTGACATTTCCCGTCCAGGTGACAGGCAGGCCGTTCTGGTGAATGAGACTGCAGTAAAGAGTTTTTCCATACAGGATCCTTTATCAACCCGGTTTATTAATCGCGACAATGGCCCAGAGGCAGAGTCTCTCGATATAATCGGCGTAACCGATGATTTTCATTTTCAGTCGTTGCGAACCGAGATCCGGCCCTATATCTTCCGGTTTAAGGAGGAAGTTATGAATTGGGGGTATATCAGCATCCGGATCAGCGAAAAATCCGATCACAATACCATCGCCAATTGAAGATGTATGGTAGGATTTTACCCACAACGAGCCCATGCAGTATTTTTTCATGGATAAAGACCTGGCTTCCAAATACCAGCAGGAGAAGCAGAATCTCAGACTGGCCATGCTTTTTGCCATCCTCGGAATTTTCATTGCTTCACTGGGACTTTTCGGACTCACCTTTTTTACGGTGCAGGTCCGGACCCGGGAGATCGGGATACGAAAGGCCTTGGGAGCCTCCACCGGAAGTATTTTTATGCTGATTGCACGAAACATTATGATCCTGGTCATTATCTCCGCAGTGATCTCGTGGCCTGTGATCTGGTATATTTCCCGGCAATGGCTCCAGAATTTCCACTACCGGATTGAACTCAATGCCCTGGATTTTGTACCGGCCATGTTCATTGCCCTGGCCATTGCCCTCCTTAGAATTGCATACCGGGTGCTGAAAACAGCCAGGGTAAATCCTTTCGATTCCCTGAGATATGAGTGACAGGGGGTTGTTATCAAGATTAGAATTGTACCTGGTCCCGTGAAAGACACGAATTTATGGCCAAGTTCTTCCCGATTTACTTAGAGGTAGTTTAGAAGCCTTCTTAACATTGAATTTACAAAATTTTCCTTTATTGAGTATCATTCTTAAACTCGTTCAGCCTCATGCTCACGTCTGCCTTTTCCAAGATAAGGGGTCTGGCATTTTGCCTGGCATTTGCCCTTTCCCTAAGTGGTTACTCTCAAACTCAGGAACAGGAATCTAACAATGATTTAGGTACCGCCATGTTTATTGGTGAACCCGGACAGGTTACCGGAACACTCAAGAATTTGGAAGATCGTGAGGACTGGTTTAGTTTTGTTACCGATAAGCCCGGTAAAATCAGGATCAGTTTTTCCGGGACCATTGGAGAACCGCTGGGAATGGGTTTGTATAATAAGCTTGGTGGCTCAATAACCTATATGACTTCACTAGATACGGATGGCGAGGAAACCCTGCAGGCAGAATGTATGAAGCCGGATACATTTTTTGTTTATATGAGCCATTGGATCTATTCCGATAATAGTGCTGAGTATACCTTAACCATAGAACTACTGCCGGATGAAGTACCCATGGACAGTCCATCCAATGATTTTGCCTCCAGTCCGCAATCCTTAGGAATTTTAACTGATTCCCTGACTGTAAGAGGTAACATACGGTATTTCAATGGAAATATCTCAGAGGTAAACCGGGATGTTAATGACTGGTTTCTTTTTATCACAGAAAAGCCGGGAAGGCTAACAATGGTAACTGATTCAGGATTGATTCCTCAATTGTTCCTTTATTTTGAAGACGGTGTATCCACGGTCCCCGGATCAGGAAACCAATATTGTATTGGAGCAGATACCTTCATGGTCAGACTGAGTTCCAGCCTCTACGGACCCTGTGGAGGGTATAAATTCAGGTTATTGTACGAAACCGCAGATACACTCACCGAAAATGAGCAAAATGACGATATAAACTCAGCTCATTCATTAAATGTTACCGAAGGGCAATTCAGCAATACAACCCTTGCCCACCTCGGGGGGTATACCATGGCTGAAAATGCGGTTGTTCAGGATAAGGCAGATTGGTTTTTCTTTCATCTTAATGAACCTTCCGTAATTACCAGTTTCATCATAACCCCGGGTTACGGTAGCAATCTTAATTATTTGGTAGAAGCCTACACCCGGAACAGCAACAAGCTGCCCCTTTCGTCGGTTTCAGATTCTTTATCCAAAATATGGCATTTAAAATGTGCTCAGGAAGACACTATCTTTATTAAGGTTCTCCACACGGGCGGATGTGGTTATTATTCCATTGATGCCTATACTCAAAATCCTCCTGTATCGGGTGAAGTAGATACTGAGCCGAACAACAGCGGATTTGCAGGGGCCGACCTGCTGACATCAAACCAGAAAAGAACAGGAGCTTTAGGGTTTATCGACTATTCTTTTTATCCGGCTACAACGAGGGATAACAATGATTTCTATATAATACAGACAAATGCACGGTCTGATGCGTTTATCACCCTTGGCGGACTAAACCCGGCGGGTATCTCCACTGCTAACCTCTCAATTTACAATAAGGACCAGCAAAAAATATTTTCTGAAATATTGAGTGAGGAAGATTTTGAAAGAGAACTTACTTGTCTCGAAGCAAATGATACTGTATACTTGGAAGTCCTGAATGCAACCGGATGCGGATTCTATTCCATTGAAGCAACTCTTGCCCAAAAGCCTTATGCCAACGATAATGAGCCCAACGATGAGTATACACAGGCGGAGATCATAAACCTTGGTTCCCAAACAAACCTTGTAAAACAAGGTCAGCTAGGGTATATCGAAGATGAAGAATACGGATTTGAAGATGATACGGATTTTTATCT
Source organism: uncultured Bacteroidaceae bacterium (assembly GCA_964572225.1). Classification (GTDB taxonomy): domain Bacteria; phylum Bacteroidota; class Bacteroidia; order Bacteroidales; genus CAZNFR01. The sequence goes on along the minus strand of CAZNFR010000083.1, from coordinate 7,437 downwards.
TTTAAAAGGCCCTTTCTCAGGAAGCATAGAACTACTTGCCGATGTGGATGGTGAAAGCTCTGACGTGATCGAATTTGATTTTTCCCTTTATAAAGGAGGGAGTTTGTTTACAACCATCGGCGGGGTTACAGTTCCTTCCGATGAATCAAAGTATCTGGATCTGGAATGTACCAGCTTTGACAGTCTCTACCTTAGGGTCAGTTTGAAAGAAGGAAGCTGCCCTTCCTATGAGATGGACCTTACATTTACTCCTACACTCTCAAATGATGACGGATACGATCAGGTCAAGGGTAGTTCTCTTCCTCTGAGAAGCAATGAAACAAAGGAAGGGAGAATCGGCTTTTTAGTACCCGGTCATGAAGAATTAATAAATAATCAGGACTTTTATTCCCTTCAGACGGATAATGAGGAAGAAGTGTACATATTAACCCTCATACCCGAGAATGAACAACAGGTACTTGGTCTTGCTATTTACGACGGAATTTCTGTCCTCGATTATCAAAGTACTGCCGGGGCAGATAATAATAAAGCTGAGATTACACTTTCCTGTTTTGCCCTGGATAAATACCTTGTTCAGGTAATTAATGAGGAAGGCTGTGGTGGTTATACCCTCTCCTGCCAGCCGACCGGGTATTTTACTTTTGAACATGATACGGAGTATTATGATTTTAAAGAAGTTAATGCGGCCCTTGGCTCACCCTACCAGGGTCAAATCGGAAGAAGATATAAATCTTCATTTATCGATTTTTTCGACTCCTACTTTTATGAAATCAAAACACCTTCTACCCTAAAATTCACCGTTACGGCGGGAGAAGAAAACCTGAGCGACCTTGAAATTTATGTGGAGCAAAATGATGTCTTTCTAATCGATTTGATAATAGGTCCCGGACTCTCTGCTGAAGGTACTATTGAATGCATGTTACCGGACTCTGTTTTTGTTACTATACAGGGAAGTTGCGGTAGTTATGAAATAAACCTGGAGGAATTATCTGCGGCTCCCGGAACCGATGAAGAGCCCAATAATGTACTCATGGAGGCAGTAGACCTTTCCGGTAACCAAACCCGGATCGGAACCCTTGGATATCTTGATTATCGACAGGGTGGAAACATGGTGGATGAAAAGGATATCTATGCTATTAGTTCAAATCAGAGCGGTAAGGGATTTCTGGTTTTCAGCCTTGATCCTCCTGATGCACAAATTGAGGCATCCATTCTTTCCGAAAGTGGTACCACTCTTACATCCTGGAATGTCAATGACGGAACTTCAGTAAGTTTTGACTACCCATCCCCGGGCCTAAAAAATTATCTGTCGCTCAATGGCAGTGCTTACGAAGATTGTTTGAATTATTCATTCAGCCTCTCCTTTGGGACAAATACCCATTCTACGCCATCAGAAAGAATTCGAATCTATCCTATACCCGCCGAAAATTATTTGCGAATTGAAGGGCAGGAGAATTTGAGGGTTGAAATTACTGACCTTTCAGGCAAAATAATATATAGGAAGGAAATAAACGATAGTTCTGTTATACTGGATACCCGCGAATGGAAGAAGGGTATGTATATTCTCAAAGTGGTCAGTGGGAAATCAGGAAGAACAGAGCGCATAGTGATTGAATAGGAGAATTATTTCTTTTTCTGTTGTTCCAGATAAATCTCGCGGACTTCTTCCCTCAGGCTGTCCACATCCCAGGCATGGTCCGATTCGTGAATGGCATTTTCCTGCTCGGCAAGCAATATGCTTTCCAGTTGCTCGGAAAAGCGCCGGGCCTCATTGATGTATTTTTTCTGGCTTTCCTCGCTTTTCCAGATTTTAAACATCTCGTTCATAATGATCTCATCATGGTAGCGGAAGGAACGGGCTGCCCGGTTGGCCTGAAACCGGTTAAACCCAAGCGCACAAATAGCCTTGATTCCGAGTTCCAAAGCCGAATCATAGCTTTCTCTTCGGAAACCACTAACTCCTGCATCTTTCAACTGAAATTCATGCCTTACATGAAGTGCCCTGGCATATATTTTAACATGTGGATAGTTCTTTTGAACATAGCTTGTCAGATCATTAATTTTTTGGCGATCACCGAGGGCAATAATCAGTATTTTTGCTTTTTCAATCCCGGCAATTTCAAGCAGATCAGGTCTTGTGGCATCCCCATAAAAAACTTTATGTCCAAATTTCCGAAGCATATCGATGTTCACCGGATTGTTATCCAGTATGGTGGCCCGGATTCGGTTGGCTTTTAGAAATCTTCCGAGGACTACCCCAAAACGCCCATAACCGGCAATGATAACCTCGTTCTCACTTTCATCAATATCGTCGGCTTCCTGCTCATTTTCAGACCTTTCAAAACGGGGCTGAACCAGTTTTTCATTGATGATCAGAAGTAAGGGGGTCAAAAGCATGGAAAGAGCTACCACGATCAGCAAGATCCCGGAGGTCTGATCATCCAGAATGGCGTTCTGACTGGAAAATGAGATGAGAACAAAGGCAAATTCCCCGGCCTGCGCAAGGGAAAATGTAAACAACATTTCCTGTCCGCCCTTCAACCGGAAAACGCGCGACAGGATATAAAGGATGACGAATTTTACCAGGATCAGAATACCCAATAATCCGGCGATGGTCCCCGGCTCACTGCCCAGGATCTGGAAATCTATGCTGGCTCCTACGGCGATAAAAAACAACCCCAGGAGCAGACCTTTAAAGGGTTCAATATCCGATTCGAGTTCATGTCTGTATTCACTGTCGGCAAGTACCACTCCGGCAATAAAGGTACCCAGGGCCGGGGAGAGTCCTACCTGTTCCATACCCACGGCAATGGCAATTACCAAGAGAAGTGCCGTGGCTGTAAATATTTCCCTTAAACCTGTTCCTGCGATGAAACGGAATAAGTACCGGGAAAGGAATCTGCCGGTGAGTATTATAAAACTCACAAGGCCCAATATGATCAAAAGCTGCTGCCATCCGGGCAAGGCAGAAACACCATGACTCTCAGAACCATGGGGTACATTATGCACGACTACCCCCAAATCCACCTGCCCTGCCATAAGGGGTAAAATGGCGAGTATGGGGATAACGGCAATATCCTGGAACAAAAGGACCGAAAAACTGCTTTGACCTGCCTCAGTCTTCATAAGTCCCTTCTCATTTAGTGTCTGAAGAACGATGGCGGTGGATGAAAGGGCAAAGATAAGACCAATGGTGAGGGACTGGTATAGGTTCATTTCGAAAAAAAGGGCAATGGCTCCGATAACTATGGCTGTGACCACCACCTGGAGTCCGCCGAGACCAAAGATCGATCTCCTCATTTGCCAGAGCAGGGAAGGCCGGAGTTCGAGTCCGATAAGGAATAACATCATTACCACTCCAAATTCGGCAAAATGCATCACATCGGTTCCCTCTTCCCCCACCAGACCCAATAAATACGGACCGATGATAATACCGGCAAGAAGGTAACCGAGTACGGAGCCCAGCCCCAGTCTTTTGGCAAGGGGTACGGATATTACAGCTGCAGCCAGATAAATAAGAGCCTGTATAAAAAAGCCTTCACCATGCATACAGAATTATTTTTTGTTGTTTAATTCAAGGATCTCATTCATATACCCAAGTTTTTCAAGATCTGAAGGGGTAAAAATGCCCCGGGTGAGAGACACCAGAATGGATTTATAATCCTCTGCATATTGTTCTATTTCATCGTCCTTTAAAAGATGAGTTCCATGGACCACAAAGGGAGGCAAATAATGCATGTTGCATAATCGGGCGGTTTGTCTGTAGGGAGCCAGGAACTGATCAATGGTAAAATGGTTATACCCACCCTCCATATAGGCTTCTTTTCTTCCTCCGGTCGACAAGGCATTAAAGACCGATTTTCCCTGCAGGGCCTTGCCCTTTCTTCCATACGCAAATCCATGCTCCAGAACCAGGTCGATCCATTCCTTGATCATGGCCGGAGCGCTGTACCAGTAGAATGGGTGCTGCCAGACAATGATCTGGTGTTCCAGGAGTAGGTTCTGCTCCTTTTTAACATCAAGATGAAAATCAGGATAAGATTCATAAAGGTTATGAAAGGTAATATTCTCGACATTGGTGATCCTTTCTGAAAGGATCCTGTTCGTTCTGGATTTGTGTAAGGCTGGATGGGCGAAAAGCACTAAAACCTTCTGCACAGGGTTATCTGATTTGTGATTACTCATAAATCCTAAACAATAATACAGTCTTAATGGTTTAGAACAGGTTTGGGTTTCAGTCACACGGATCAGCTATGTACTACCCCGGCAGGTTCAATATGAATGGTGGTTACAATATCGAGATCCCTGAAAATGGTCTTTTCAATAATTGTGGCAATGGCGTGACCCTCCTCGATATTGAGGCTTTTATCTACTTTAATGTGAAAGGTAAGCTCTTTATGTCTGCCATAATTATGAATATGAAAATGATGTGGGTGAAGCTGGCCATAACCGGATCCATGGATAATTTCCTGTATCCTTCGAATCAGCTCATCACTGGGTTTTTCCCCAAGAATCCGAGTAATTGCCTCTTTCATTATTTCATATACTGCATAAAACAACATCAGGGAGATAATGAAACCCAGAACGCTGTCTATCCACCAGTAATAATCTTTTAAAAGTATGCCTATCAGTACTACCAGAGAGGATAGTGCATCGGATCTGTGGTGCCAGCCATCAGCTCTGAGGGAAGAATTCCCCGTTCGTTTTGCGATTGCGTAGGAGTAACGTGCCAGTGCTTCCTTGGATAGAACGGAAATGACCGTAACGACGATAGCAAAAGTCCCGAATTCCGCTTCTTCACCGGAACGAAATTTTGTGATGGATTCTTTGAGGAAATCATAGGCGATCAATACCAATAGGAATGCAATAAAAATGGAAGCCAGCTCCTCCCAGCGACCATGCCCGAATGGGTGCTCACGGTCGGGCTTTCTTGAAGATAATTTAACGCCAATAATTACGATCAGAGAACTTAGTGAATCGGAAAGGGTATGCCAGGCATCTGCGATAAGGGCAACAGAACCAGAAACGATCCCTGCCCAGTATTTCAGAATAAATAATCCGGCATTGGTGATGATGGATACAATCCCTGCTCTGTAACCCAGTTGGTTCCTGTTGGATTCCATAGTGATAATTGTGACATTAAAGATAAGAATGAATAGAATTGATTCCGGTTAGATCTTTTCTAAATTATCTTTAAAACTAAAGGGTTCCCCTGTTCTCATGACCGATTTTTTGTATCTTGTGCTAGCATTAAATACTGATTATCAACTGAATTCACAGATGTCAGGTATGTTACGTAAATAAAATCATGTTCAAACAATTTGCAATTTATCCGGTTCCCGGGATTGATAATCCCTTGCTTTTATGAAAGACCTAAACTAATGACAGTTCCCATGAGACGGAGAATAAAAAACAGCAATAATCTGGTCCTGTATATAGGATTGGGTATTATCCTTGTTACCATTCTGGCGGGTATTTATTTTTTCAGGTTCGGCCATCGGGGTATGAACTTCCGGGAGCCTGATTACCTTCTCAGCGCCAATCAGTTGTATACGGAGTATGTAATGAATGAAACCCAGGCTAAACAAAAATACCTGGGCAGGGTACTTGAGATTGAAGGATTGGTTTCCGGTACCGGATTAGGATCAACCGGCAAGGCTTACGTAACGCTTCAAACCGATGGTGGGAAGGGACATATCCTATGCATTTTAAGTCCTGTCCCTTCCGGCGACCCTCCCAGAGTTGACATTGGAGAAAGGATAAAAATACGCGGTATAAACTCGGGAAAGCTTCTTAGTGTAATTTTGGAGGATTGTTCCGTGATCAGGGAGTCATGAATAAGGGTTCCCGCTGCTCATCTGAGTATATAACCAGATTTCTAATTTCTACGGAAGCCCCTTCCTCCGGATTTAAATGCCGGAGCTCGATCCTGTGATCTCCCTTTTCCAGTTCATAATTCCAGTAGAAATCAGGCCATCTTTTCAGAAAATCGGCAGGCAACCTTAAAAGAGTTTCTTCCTCACCATCCAGGATGAGCTGAACCTCTGCAATATAGTCTGACCGGGTAGCATTTACCCATCCGCCCAAAACCACACCGGTTCCGGTAAAAGAGAACAAGATTTCACTATCTTTTTTCAGGGTCTTCCTCATTTCTTCGCGTTTAACAGGATAAAGACCCTCAAAAGCTTTTTCATAGATTACGGTTTCAGGAACCTGAACATCAATTATTACTTCATTAGCCAAAATTTGTCCACCGTATTTTTCAATTTGTTGCAATGCATGCGTGTAACTTAGCTCATATACATCATTGAGTGAAATGTTCGTAAACCGGAAGTCACGGTTTTCTACCCTGAGGATTTCATTTTTCCATACCTCCGAAATGCTATCGTAACCCATAACAGTCCCAAGAATGCCTCCGGCAGATGCCGGATTACAATCGGAGTCCTGTCCGCAACGAGTAGAAATATCAATGGTGGAGGTAAAATCTCCCTGTCCGTATAGCAGACCGATTACGATATAAGCTGCATTTACCTTGGCATCAATGTTAAATGGTTTATGCACACCGTCAGGGCAGCCGATATCCTCGCTCCACTTTCTTTCTACCAGGAACCAGGCCGATTTCCAGTCGTTGTTGCCTTTTTCATAGTGGTTAATAACATCGTTGATGCATAGATAAAAATCACTCTGCTCCGGGATGGTTTTCAAAGCCTCTTTAACGATGTATTCTATGTCATCGCTTACAAATGCAAGGGAGTACATAGCTCCTACGTAGATCCCACCATATAATCCGTCTCCGAAATTCATGATCCTTCCAATCTTATCGGAAATTTCCGATGCTGTATTAACCATACCGGGTGACATGATCCCTGCGAAATCAGCTTCTATCTGGTAATCAATACAATCGGCGTGTGGGTTGTTTTTCCAGTGACCTGATTGCGGGGGCATGATACCTCTTAAAATGTTCACTCTTGCAGCCTGGTTCGCATGCCATAACGGATAGGAGGCTGTAGCAAATGCCATGGCAAAAGAATCGGCCGGTGCATCCATGCCCAGTCTTTCGATAATGTCTACAAAAGTCAGATCCATATAAATATCGTCATATAATCCGGGAGCATTATCGTACCACCATTCAACCACTCCTTCATACCAGGGAATGGGGGTATAGTCCTGAATCATGGTTCCGTTAAATTTAAATTCGGTTGGGGCACCATAGGTTACACCAATGGTTTGTCCGGCCCATGCACCTTTGATCTTATCTTTCAACGCCTCTTTACTGAGAGTGTAGTTTGAGGAATCCTGTGAAGCAGACTTCTCTTCTGTTGTAGAACATGCGGTTAAAATAAATACGGAGAGAATAATAAAAGTTAGTTTTTCTTTCATGTTTGGTGATTTTCCCCAAATATAGGAATTTTCCCCCATCCCTGCATCCCCCTGCAT
>CAZNFR010000082.1:0-15536 GCA_964572225.1 uncultured Bacteroidaceae bacterium | reverse complement strand
TAGAGAATGCTGTTTTCCTCGGGGACACAATTGAAGCACCATGCATAGTTGGGCTCATCCTCATCCAATCCGCAAACCTCCTTCATCCACTGACCACCCCAGGGTCCGGGATCAAAAAAGGGCACCACCGAGAAGGGCTGGGTAAGGGTTTGGTCATACGCTTTTAAAATATCTGATCCGCTCACCATTTTAGGCTCACCAGGAATATTCGTATCCAGAACATAGTCCATTCTTTCGAATAGTTTTTTCTTCAGTCGGTCACAAACCCTCCAGTCGACAAAAAAGCCCTGTTTATAAAGTAACATCCAATCGTGAGTGTTTCGGTTTGAAAGTCCCAGATTATCAACCTCGTGCCTACGCATACGCATTTGGATTTCCCAGCGGGCCATGTCGGCATATATAATCAGGTCGGAATCGCCTGTAAGAAGAGAGGCACCGGGTCCCAGAATCAACACCCTTCCTTTTTCTGCAAGTTTTTTCTCACGGGCCTCTTCCAGCTTAGCGGCTTGAAAATAATCCTCAATCTGCAGGCGGGTGAGGTAGCCGAAAATACGGTCGTCTGTGACATCCGGATACACCATTGCTTCAATTTCCTTTTCAGGCTTCATCAGGGTACGGGTATCGATAAAAAGTTTAGGCTCAAGACCCGCTTTCATTCCCTTGATCAATTCATCAAAATGAACACCCTGGTAGGTTTCCACAATGATATCCGGGGTATCACTGGCATGGGACATTTCCCTGATACGAGCCGTGATATCTTCCCACCCCCTGGTGCTTTTATGATTTCCCTTTACTTTGACAAAGGGCTTTTTTCTGTAATTCGTTTTCACTCGGATAGTTTTATTTTTCTGTTTATCAGATAATTCATTCCCCAGAGGGCAATATAATTGTTTTGGCTTGAAGCCAAAATCTTAACCTGATGCTCCGGGGTCCATGCATAGCGGTTTACATAATCCTGTAAATACGGGAGTATAACGTCCCTGCTGTTCATTACCCCTCCACTGATCAGAAGGATATCCGGATCATAGGCATGGATGAGGGTTACAGCCGTTGCTGACCAGACCCGCATATGTTGTTCAATGACTCCCTTCGCCAGGGAATTCCCTTCATTGGCCAAGCGAAAGAGCAGGTCATAACCCGGATGTTCACCATAATTCTCCAAAAACTCATTCCCCCCCGGCATGCCTTGAATGTGCTGTCTCAATATCCAGGATGATGCTTCGCTTTCGGCACATCCCACATTCCCGCAATTACAACGTAGGCCTGAATGGTTGAGGGTGAAATGGCCCCCAAGACAACCGGCCTGATAATGCTTACCATATAGAATCTCCCCTTTTATCACAGCAGAAGTACCAATGCCTGTCCCCAGGGTAAGCATGACCAGGTCGGAGTACCCAACTCCGTTTCCCACCTGCCACTCTCCTGCCATGGCTGCCCTTGCATCATTTTCCATTACCAGTGGAAGTCCAAAAGTTTCTTTGGCCCAGGAATTAAAATTGAAGTTTTTTCCACCGGAATGTTTTTCATTCACTGAGATCAGGCGATTCCTGTCTGTATCAATAATCCCTGGCATACATAAACCCAGGGCAAGAGGTTCTCTTTTACTGGTAGATTCATGACATAGAAGAGCATTTACCTCCAGGCTTATCAGATTCATTACTTCCCGGAAGTCTGCTCCTTTCTCCAGGGGTACAGAAGATTGTTGAAGCATTTCCGTACCGGAAATCAGTCCGGCTTTAAGGTTGGTACCTCCCAGGTCAATACAGATATTCATGCTACGATCCACTTTAAATCCTGATCAAAACGGGTTTTCCATCTTCCTCAACCAGTCGGGCACTAAATCCCTTTTCTTCTATGCTCTCATAATCATGTCCGGCTTCGGAAGGCCAGCATGCATTAAAGACCAGTTCTTCACTACCGGTATTGGCAACCCTGTGAGCCACCTTTCCTGGAATGTAATGCAGGCTGCCCGGCCTCATCAGCTCCATCCGTGTTTCCCGGTTTTCATCCATCAGGATGAGGGCCCCTTCACCTTTCACACACCAGTAATATTCGGCAGTATCTATATTCTCATGAAAATGTCCACGAGTCATGAAATACTCTTTTCCCACTTTCCCAGGCATCATGATTGTACTTCCGAAAAACAATCCCCCCTGCTTACCGTTTTCCACGGGCATGTAGGCCTGCACCCGATATACAGGTTGGTTCTGATCCATTTGGGCACGGGTGGCTTCGTCAGAAAATACCCTGACCAGATCTCCCAGGCGTTTTTCGGAATTAACTACTCCTTCGCCTTTCAGCAGGCCGGTTTCGATTTGAATTTGAATCATATTATGTTGAATTTCTATGGTATAATTTTACCTCGTTAAAAATACGTTCTCTTTTATTGTTTAGGATAAGGTTAATGATCTTCGTTCCCATGGAAGAAAAATCGGTCGACAAGCTGGTGATTCCTTCCCCGACCACCTTTTTCAATTCGGTTTCATTATAGGAAATAAGTCCGAAATCTCTTCCAGGCTTTTTATTCTGACGAGAAGCCGTGCTTAACAAAGACACCAGGACCCGGTCACTCAGGCAAACCAGAAGATGTTCCGGACCTGTCTGCATTTCTTCTGCAGGATCGTAATCCCGGAATTCCATGGAATGTTGCCTGCAGTAGTTTCTCAGTCCCTCGCGTATTTCCATGATATGCGGACGTTTACTACTATTAACCAGTCCGATTACCCGGTATTTCAGGATCAGGTCGGGGTGATTCCCAAAAGCCGTTTGAATATCCTCTCTGAAATTCTGACATACAAAGGGATATGCCCTGGCCAGATCCCGGGATATCCGGTCGATAATAAACACGGATCTCGCGGGAAGATGAGTACTGATAGCCTTGTCAAGTGAGGGATCCAGTGTAGGCATCAGGATGTAGGAAGAATAATTGCCGGCTGCGTTACGGATAAGATTACGAAAAACCCCGGGGTTATTGTAATGAAAATGAAGGTCGAGCTCTCCCTCCCCTCCAAGGGTTTGTGTCATTGCATTAAAAAGATCTTCCTTGTAGAAGCTAAAATTGTCGAATAATACAAATATCCGGTGTCTTCGCTGAACATCCGTACGGGCAACATAATATCCCTTCCCTACCTGGGATGAAATAATGCCCAAGGATTTAAGATGATTGTAGGCATTCAGTACTGTATCCTGGGAAAGTCCGTAATTATGGATCATCTCATTAAGAGAAGGGATGCGTGAATCCATTTTGAGATCACCCTTACCAATAGCCTCTGTAACCGCAGTGATGATCTGCTTGTATTTGGGAATCCCGTTTTCTTTAATGTGAAATTGCATAAATACCTGGTACTGGGTAGTTCTAGGTAAAAATATAAAAATTTGTTTTATCACAAAGGTGCTGGGAGTAAAATTTGTCCTTTTTAACTACGGATTTTTTAAGGATTCAGCCCTGGCAGACGGAAAAACCCTAACTTTACCCTACCGGCTGTTTATGCAAACTTTAAAACTCATATCACTGTTCCTTGCTTATACTCTGGGCATTGTAACCCTGGCGCTTCAGATAGTCTGTTATCGCAGGAAGCTGGAGTACCGGGAAACGATTGGTTTTTCTTTGAGTCTTTTACTTTTGATCCTTTCGGTAACGGTGGCAAATCTTTGGCCCCCTCAGGAGGGACAGGAGACCGGACTTCCGGAGCTTTTCAGTTTTCTTATGACCGTTGTTTTTGCTGTTATGGTGCCCGTGAACATACACCAGGAAAGGATTCACACGAATCGCAGGAAAAAGAATGCAGTGGTTGCGATTGGGGGATTGTTTGTAATGCTGTTGTGCGGTCTTCTTTATTTTTACTATGGCATCCTCCCGGTAATATATGCCTGTGCGGCCTTTCTATATTTAACGGTATTTTATTCCATGTTCTTTATCCTATTTACCCGCCCTGATTCCCTGATCCGTTTCCGGGAAAAACAGGAGAGGACCACAGCCATCCTGGTGTTAGTCAGCATGGTGGCATCCCTTCTGCTTTTTTTGTTCTCTGAAAAGGACTCTGTCACCGAACTTGTTCGCCGTTACGACGGCTTTTCCCTGGCTCTGATCACCATAATCCTTACTTTGGGGAAGATCCCGGAGGATTTCAAGAAACTTACGCAGGAGGAAACGATAAACGAGATTGTACGGGATCAGTTAGATGGATCAGGCATTTCCAGGCGGGAAAGGGAAGTACTTCCTTTGCTGGTATCGGGAAAAACCTACAGGGAAATTGCGGACAGTCTGTATATTTCACTCCCTACGGTAAAAACTCATGTATCCAGCATTTATTCAAAACTGGAGGTTAGAAACAGGCTGGAGCTTTCCAATCGGATTAAAAAATTGAATATCTGACACTTAATTCCGAATCTTTCTTCTCATACTTTGGTATGAATTCCTATCCTGAGGGTAAAATCATACCGATGACCGATTGATCAGGGGAGTCCGGCTCTCTAGATTTGTCGAAAAAATCATGAGAACCGTTTACCTATTCATTTTAATACTCACATTGGTTATGAAAACAAAAACTAAGGCCCAGAATCTGCAAGGCCCTGAAAAGCGTATTGTAAATACTTTCGAAAAGAAAGCTGCCAAAAGTACCTCGAACACGGCTATATTGTTGGTCCATTCGGAAACAGCCGATTTGCATCTTAAGACCGCCTTCAACCGTGATTCTTCTGTTGAGGTGCATCCCGACCAGCCCTATCATTTTGCCAGTATTGGAAAGACAGTTACTTCGGCGGTAATAGGATTGCTTTTTGAACAGGGGCTGCTGGATTTCGGAGACCTGATTGAAAAATATCTGGATGAAGGCATTTTGTCCGGGCTTCATATTTACAAAGGAGTGGATTACAGCCGGCAGATCACGATACGGCAGTTGTTGAATCACACTTCGGGACTGGCAGATTATTATGTCGACAAAAACAAGGCGGGTATAAGCCTGGCCGACCTTATGATCCGGGAGCCGGAAAGATTCTGGACTCCGGAGTCAACGGTGGAGTGGACGAAAAAGGAACTTAACCCCCGGTTTGCTCCGGGAGGCGGATTCCATTATTCCGATACGAACTATCAGCTATTAGGGCTGATCATACAGCGCATAACGGGTCTGGAGTTGCATGAGGCCTACCGCAGGTTTATATTCCATCCTTTGGGCATGAAGAACAGCTATTTGCTTTTCTTTGAAGGACCCGGAGAACCTTCAGCCTATACGATGATCGACATGTTCCATGAAGGAGTGAATCTCTCAACAGCCAGGAGTATCAGTATGAGCTGGGCGGGGGGCGGAATAGTTTCCACTTCGGAAGACATGCTGAGATTCCATAAGGCCCTGGTAAAAAACCATCTACTCAGGAAGGAAACGCTGGACAGGATGTTCGACCTCGCGAGGATGAATCCTCAGATTCGTTACGGATACGGTATCATGGTTTTCCATTATCCTTTTATGTCACGGCAATACGACCTCTGGGGAAACTCCGGATCGATTGGAGCTTTCCTGTATTATAATGAGGCTCTGGACCTGCACATGATCGGTAGTTTTCATAGGAATAACTACAATGCTCCTCCATTCTTCTTTATGATGAAGGTGATGAAGGCTGTTAAAAAATATGGCAAATAAAAGATCGAGTTCATAGAAAGTTCAGGAATTTCAGGATTGGTTGTTAAATACTAAGAAAGGATTCTTTACCTTTGAATCATCAGGTAATCTTCCGGGCGGGTCAGGACAGAAGCGGTTTGTTTGTACATAGAAGAATCTGATAATCCATACATTTAAGCAATAAAAACCCTACATAGACCTGATCTAAGCCCACCATATGGAATACAAAAAGATTGTGATTACCGAAAAAGGCGGACCCGGGGTCCTTACCCTGATCACAGAAACGGAACTACCCCAACCTGTTGAAGATGAGGTGCGTATAAAGGTGATGACTACCAGTGCTGCCTTTACGGATACTCTGATTCGCAAGGGGATATATCCCGGGGTAAAAAACCGATACCCCTTAACCCCGGGTTACGACCTGGTAGGAATTGTGGATGAAACCGGCGATAACGTGGCCGGGCTGAAGAAAGGCATGATGGTGGCAGCCATGCCTGTAACCGGAGCCTACGCGGAATATGTCTGTCTGCCGGAATCCAAACTGGTGGAGGTACCAGAGGGCCTGGATCCGGTAAAAGCGGTAAGCATGGTACTCTCCTATTTAACCGCTTATCAGATGCTACATCGTATTGCCGGGGTGCAAAAGAATCAGACCATACTGGTTCATGGAGCGGGAGGTGCGGTTGGCTCTGCCCTTCTGCAGTTGGGTAAATTGATGGACCTTACCATTTACGGAACCGCTTCGGAGTCAAAACAGGATCTTATCCGGAAAGAAGGCGCCATTGCCATTGATTATCGAAAGGAAAACTTTGAACAAAGGGTGATGGACGAGACCGGTACAGGTGTGGATGCGGTTTTTGATGCGATTGGCGGAAGCAATTTCAGGGATTCCTTCCGTTGTTTAAAGAAAGGGGGTACCCTGGTTGCTTATGGATTTTATAACGCATCTGTGGGCAAAAAGGGGAATGTGATTCTTGATTTTATGAAAGTATTGCTTTGGAACCTTCTTCCCAATGGCAAAAAATCTAAGATCTACGCCATTAAATACAATTCATGGTTTCGCGATGATCTGGGTCAGCTTTTCGCACTACTGAAAGAAGGCAAAATCAATCCGGTAATTGACCGGGTCCTGCCTCTCGAAAAGGCTGCTGAGGCCCATGTCCTCCTGGACAAAGCAGCGATTAAGGGGAAAATTGTACTTCAGGTTTTTTAGTGGATGGGGATTGAGGAGGATCTGGGGATCTGGGGATTTAATACACGAACTATCCTCATTATCTACGATTATTGGAAGGGGATGTTGGGGGATGGAAGGAGATGGTGGGTGTTGGAAGGGCAGCACCTTGGTTTGGCATAGTTTTTCCACTGGATTCAGCGAAAACCAAAAACATTCTTACTATGTCATTTGCTGAAATTCTGATTGCTATCCTTATGGCACTGGTTGTTGGTGTGCTATTTTATTATGTGTTTAAAGTGTCCGGACCCTGAGGAAGTTTCTGGTCCTTTCTTTTGATTCTGCTTCTGGCCGGAATTGCTTCAACGGCCTGGCTAACCCCGGTGGGTCCGCCCCTGTTCGGTGAGCCCTGGTTAGGGACTCTTTTTGTTATCCTGTTTTTAGCCTTGCTTATATCGGCAGCCACTCCATCACAGGGTACCCGAACCGAGGTGGCGGCTCCTAATGAACCGGCGAGCACGGGTGCCATTGCCCTGGGATTCTTCTTTTGGATTCTTATTATCTTTTTAACTATTGCAGCTATCTGGGGAGTTTCCTATCCACCTTACCTGGCTTAGCCGGGGATATTACTGATGGGATTTCTTTTTTGAAGGCATTGGAGGTCTTTTCGGGAAAAACACTTTCTTCTCTTTCCTCCGATGACAAGGGGTTGCAAAGAATAGATCCAAACATTCCATACCACTCAAAACTCGACCCGGTAAAGAATAGCCGGTATAAATCCCAGTTGGGTAACCGTTTCAATCCGGTTCAGTTCGGCATCGTAGTAATCGTACATGGTGTTTAACCGGTTGGTCACATTCTGAATGTCCAGCTCAATGGTATGGGTGCTGTTCTTTCGGTTTTTCACACAGCTTACCTTGGTATCCAGCCGCATAAAATCGTCGTACCTACCGGTATAGGCCCGATCCTGGAAGCGAACGGTCGACTCCTCCTTCCGGGATTCTTCCAGGTTGATAGGAGTTTTCCTTTGTCCGCCGGCAAGCATATACCTTGCGCTCAGACTGAGGGTCCAAGGATACTCTCCCTTACCCAGTTTGAATTCCCTTCCGGCCAGCAGATTGAAAACATAATTCCCATTGAAGCGGGTATCTCTGAGCACCCCGTCACTTCCTCTGTATTTGGATTCATAGAGTGAGGTGGTAGTGAGCAGATACCATGAGTTACTGAAGAATTTACCCAGGGTGAGATATATCACCAATTTTTATCTAACATTTCCCTCATACCTCAGTATAAGTGCTTAAATCCCTCATTAAAACGCATAAAAGGTGAAAGGAAGGCTGACAAAAAAAAACCGGAATTTGCTTTAAAAGAAAGGCGGGTTCCGGTTTTTCAATAATTCTTGCGTTGGGTGGTGGCGGGACCACCTGCGATCATTGCTGTACAATACTCCTCAAGCTGGCGTTCGAAGAGGTAGAGCAGGTTTCCGGTTTCGAGGTTTGGGGCGGTGACCAGTTCATCAATAAGCTCATGTATTCCCTCCGGATTCATAAGCTCTATGGCGTGCATGAGCATGTTTCCGCTCAGATAGAAATGTTCCTGTTGAGTTGCCCGGTAGCGATCGAGGATTTCCTCTCTGGAGATGATTCCGGCGTTGTAGAGGTAGGTCCAGCTTGCATAATCGGCCAGACCTTCCTCGATCTCCATGAGGGACTCGGCGGTGCGGCAATCGCCGGGTGACTGATCATGGAGGTTTACCACGACCATGGAGAGTGAGTCGTAACGACGATTCCTAAGGTGTAGATATATAATGGCTTTGGAGCATGCGACAGAGGGGTCGTCATTGAGAAGAGCTTCCATGAAGTTGGCCAGGACCTTCATCTCCTCCTGTATTTTCCCTGCCACAGCAGGATGGGTATAGCATTCCTGCACACCGGGACGATCGGGCTGCTGATCCCACCTGGGCGAATACCCCTCGCCCTGAAGCCACTGTGGGAACTGGACCTCCACATGGAAAGACTCGTGGATGGCGAGTTGGACCTTTTTCAAGGCCGGGATTTCAAAGGGAAGGTCGGGAAACTCCACGGGCATATAAACGGCCGAAACCACCTGATGCTCCTTCATAAACTGATTGAATGCCGGGGATTCCCTGCGCGTGTGGGTTAATCCGCCGAGGTTTGGGTCCGCCGATTCGTAATCCAGATAATACGTGATCAGAGGAGTGAGCATTCGGGGATGATCCACCACGCACCCGTAAGCTATGTTTTTTCCGTCCTTCCAGATCCCTATGCAGTGAAGGCTGTCCTGATTCATTCAGGCATTCAGAACGATCTCCCCTTGTCCGGGATAATAATCGCCCCACATGTTGAAGGGATTGAGGGTGGCTTCTTCCAGGGTTTGGACAAAGGCGGTTGCGGCCTCGTTTTTCCAGAGATCTTCGCAGTCGCAATTGGTTGTGTTCTGTGCATTCGTGAGGATGGGGGCGATAAGTAATAAAAACAGGATTGATTTCATGATTTTCGGGATTAAGGTTCGACTTTGATAATATCCCCCGGTTCGCAATCCAGGGCTTCACAGATGGCAAGGAGGGTGGAAAAACGTATTCCTTTGGCCTTACCGGTTTTGAGGAGAGAGAGGTTGGTTGGGGCAATGCCCACTTTTTCTGAAAGATCGTTGAGCTTCATCTTCCGGCGGGCCATCATAACGTCGAGGGTGATCAGAATTTTCATACAATAAGTTGTTTATCTTGAGCCAGTTACATTCCTTCCCTGAAAATCTCGGAGAGGACAAGACTGCCCATTCCCGAAAGTATGGGCAGGAAGGGAATGGCAAGGTCGAACCGGAAGTCGTCGGGGCTGGCATAAAAATTAAAAAAGCCGGCAATGGCCGGGATAAAACAGAGTCTGGCAATGATCCGGAAATGATGGATATTTCAATGATAGAAGGTTTGCAAACTGGCAATGGAGCGGGTCACTTTGATAATTCTTTGGATAATTAACAGACCCAGGATAACAAACAGGGAGTTGCGCAGGGCAAGCCACCAGATCATGGGATATCCGAGACTGCTCATGGGAAGGACCGAGGGATCGTCAGGATCTGCCCGGAACTGCAACATTGTGCCGGCTGCACCGGCTTTGAAGGCAGAGGAAAGGTCCACCTTCGCGTAAGTATCCGGTGAGAAATGCCAGTGAATGATGATGGCCAGAAAAAGGGCAAAAGCAACCACATAGATCACCCGTAATACTTCAGGCAGGAGTTTGAAGGTTCTTAAGAATTTATTTTTCATTGGGAAGTTATTTTACCATCCAAACATACAATAGAATTTACCTATTTCGTAATTCTTTTTATGTTTTACGTAAATTTTAACAAATGTATGGTCCTGATTTTTTTTTGGAAAGCGGTGTTAATAAGTGGGGTTATCCTTTATTCACCATCCGGTCACGTATTCCTTTCAACCTTTTCCTGGACATTACAAATTCCTGACCTGATTTTAGCCGAAGTATATACTTATCATGCTCCCAATATGCGTAATGATCAATTTCTGAGAGGTTTACCAGACTGGCCCTGTTCACCCTTACAAAGGCCAGGGGATCCAGGATATCACATCCTGTTTATGTCGTTCGTTACAGCCACTTTAGCAGTATTCGTTTTGTATACCTGCAACCGGACCAGGGATATCATCTGGATTGGATTGGTTCACTATTTTATGGATGTTGCTATCCAGGCATTTACCTGATTGTCTGAATGAAGAAAAAACACGTATTTTTGAAAGCAGTTATGGATACATCCGGCTATTCCAAAACACCCCTTGCCCAAAAGCTGGGCATAAAAGAAGGATACAGGGTTCTGGTGATGAACAGTCCCAAACCCTATGATCATTTTTTCAGCATTCTTCCGGATAAAATCACTCTTATTGAAGAGATCACCGGAGATGTAGTTCTTGATTTTATTCATATTTTCGCAAGAAAGGAAACAGAACTGGTGTCTGCTTTTGACCTCTCGCTACCCCACCTTAAAAAGAGCGGCGTTCTGTGGATAAGCTGGCCTAAAAAATCGTCCGGGATACCTGCGGAGATTGATAAGATGCATGTACTCCTTTATGGTCAGTCAAGAGGATTGGTTGATGTAAAGGTAGCATCCATCGATGAACAATGGAGCGGACATAAGTTTGTCTACCCTTTGAAGGACAGGTAAGAGGGATCGCTGAAAAAACCTTGCCGGGTTTGCTATTTAAACAAAATTTAGAATTCGACGGAGGGTGTTTTTTCTTAAATTGAAAACAAAAACTCTTATGAAAACACTTATTCCGGCAGCCATCCTTATCATGATGTTATCCGGGTTTTTGTCCGCCCCTAAAGTACAAACCAATATTGAAATCATGACAAATCCTGAAAGCCAACCTGACACTACGCCCAAGGTACTGGGCATTGGAGGGATCTTTTTTTTCTCTGAAGATCCCGGTAAGCTGAAAGACTGGTACTCTACCCATTTGGGGATGCCCACCGACCAGTATGGAACCATGTTTCGCTCCCGGAACGCGGACAACCCGGAACAGATGCAGTTCCTTCAATGGAGTCCGTTTATGCAGGGCAGTGAGTATTTCAAGCCCTCCAAAAAGGAGTTTATGATCAATTACATTGTTCAGAATCTGGAAGGACTCAAAAAACAGCTGGAAGAGTCGGGCGTAACCATAGTCGATACCATTGCCGAATACGATTATGGCAAGTTCCTTCATATCATGGATGAGGAGGGGAACAAGATTGAGCTATGGGAACCGGCCGGGTCCGGGTTTTGAGGACTATTTTTTCATCAGTTTTTTTATTTCCATTTTATTTCCTTGGTTATCAACTACTCTCAGCATATAAAATCCTGAAGGCAGGTATTCCAGTTCAAGGAAGAATTCTTTTTCCCGTGTCAGTTTCTGAACTAACAGTTTGCCGGTCAGATCATAGAGGTAATAATGCAGGCTCTCCTGCCCTTCGGTGGTAATTCTCACATTCACACCCTTTTCGAAGGGATTGGGCCAGATCTCAATCCCGGCTGCAATGGTTAAGTCCACCCCTACTCCGGTTACAGAATAGGTTTCTGAGGGGGCTGAAGGACAACCATTCTCACCGGTTACCACCACATGATAATCCCCGTTTGCTTCCGGAACCAGTGTATTTCCGTTGGCACCATCTATGGCTTCTCCATTCAGGAACCACTGATTACCGATACTTGTACCGGAAATGAGCTGACCGTTTTCCATGGTGATTGACGGGGACTCAGGTACGGAAAGTACGGAAAGGTCGAGGGACAGGATACTATCGCAGCCAGTCACCGTGGTATAGTCTGCAAGGTAGGTTCCGGTTTCCGAATATTGATTCCCCTCCCAGGTAAAGGACTCCCCATCACAGATACTATGGGTTATGCTACCAAAATAGGGTTCGGACATGCTTACCGTGATCTCGTATATGCTGTCGGCACCGGTATAGGCAGTATATTCGGCCCTGTAAATTCCGGACTGACTTATAATCTGGTTCTGCCAGTTAATTACCTTATCGCCGCAAATCGTGGTGTCGGAATGGAAGAAATAATCTGTGGCTGCCTCTATGATCAGGTTGAGTGCGTAGATGCTATCGCAACCTGTCACAGACTGCAGACTGTCGTAATACATTCCGGATTCCTTACAAAGCAGGCCATGCCAGTTGTAGGATTGGCCCTGGTATATGCTGTGCTCTTCGGTAAAATAGTATTTTTGCCCCATAGTAAGGGTGAGTTCATAGATGCTGTCGCCACCTGAAGCAGAGGTATATTGATCGTAGTAAACCCCTGATTGATCGATATATTGGTCTCTCCAAAGGATATGGTCTACATCGCAAACGACCGAGTCGGTCCTGAAATAATAGCCCTTCACCGGATCAACCGTCAGATAAAGGGTGTAGATACTGTCACAACCATATTGGGTGGTGTATTCAGCAGTATAGACTCCCCCTTCGGTATAGTCATTTCCCTGCCAGTGGAAGGAATTGCCCTCGTAAATGCTTTGAATGATTTCGTAGTAATAAAACTCCGCTATTCTTATATCCACTGAATAGATGCTGTCGCATCCTTTTACCGTGGTGTATTCAGCGGTATAAAACCCGGGGGCGGTGTACTCCTGTCCCTGCCATTGGAGGGTTTCCCCTTCGCATAAATAGATTGTTTCGTTAAACTGATACTTCGGATTCACGATCAGGGTAAGTTCGCGTATACTGTCACAACCTTCGCTGGAGATAAATTCCCGTGTATAAACGCCCGCTTCCTGGTAGGATGCCCCTTCCCAGAAGTAGGACCCACCCTGGCAAATCTCATGGGTTTCCTGAATAAACCATGGATTGCCGACCGTCAATTTCAGGGTGTCTGACTGAATGGTACAGCCGTTGGCATCGCTGACTTCCACAAAATAATCCCCTGTTGTTTTGGCCCAGAGTTCATAGCTGTCTTTTGCCGGATCGTCTATCCACTGGTAAGATTCAAAGGTATTAAGGACCGAAAGGTAGATACTATCGCCCTGACAAATAACCTGGTCTCCACCCAGGATAATGCTTTGTACCGGCACATCTGTCAGACTCACCGTGGCCGAATCCACATTCATATAATCCGTAACCTTAATTTTGTAGGTGCCACCGGTGAGACCGGAGAACACAGGATTAGCAGACCAGGTTTCCCCGTCATCTATGGAATAATACAGATCGGCCCCCGTTCCTATACTGGCAATGATCTCAATACTGCCGTTATTTTCATTGCAGTAGTGATCGCTGGTATTAACCTTTTCAATCACCGGAAAGAAATCATCCGGAGTGAAATCAGTAAGGCCATTCTCGGTAGCAAACCAAATATGACCGTCGTGGGTTTGTATGATATCGTTCACCTTTCCGGTGGAATAACCCAGTCCGAGTCCGGGCTTCCAGTCAGGCCCCGTAAACTCTTCAATACCGTATTCGGTTCCGATCCAGAGATTTCCAAAAGAGTCTACGAGCCCGGAGTAGCTACCACCTGAATACCAGTCGACCAGGCTGAAATCCGTTCCATCGTAGCGGACGCCGTCGGACACGCTTCGCAGGAAGATCAGGTCACCGTTTTCATCCTCTACGATCCTGGTAATATCGCAGTAGTCAGGATTAAATCCTGTTCCAAAATAGAGAGGCTCGCTGTATTGAGTCCAGGTGGAGCCATCAAATTTCTGTACACCTGCGCCATCTTCCATGGCAACCCATATATTTCCGTCTTTATCTTCCAGAATATCGAGAGGGGCTTCCGGGGTATCCCAGGAAGTCCAGCTGTTTCCGTCGAACCGGTATACATCCTCATTCATGGACCCGAAGTATTTGATCATCCAGACATCCCCGTTGGAGGCCTGTATGATGCGTGTAATATCGCCGGTGGACAATCCGTGAGCAGTGCCGAAATGGGTCCAGTTACTGCCATCCAGTTTACTAATTACAGAGCTGCTCCACATTCCGTAACCAATCCAAATGCTCCCTTGATTATCCTCCATAAGGGAAACTACATCATTGCTTGCCAGTCCGTGCTCAAGTCTGATAAAGCTCCAGGAAGAACGGTCAAATATTCCCACGCCGAATCCCCGGGTGGCCATGATAATCTTATTTTCCTTGTCTTCAAGTATGTCCTTTATATTGTGGTGTGGGAGTCCGTCGGACATAAACCGGGTCCAATTGCTTCCATTGAGTGTGGACACAGAATTCCCGGCCGTTCCAAACCAGATGGCAGTATCACTATAAAGGACATTCACCTGATCGGAATCAATGGGACTGTTATCGCTGTATTCGGTCACACCATTCCCGTCATAATAAAGAGCCCCGTTCAGAAAGGTACCAAGCCAGGCTGTGAATGGCGTAAGCACAAGCATGTCCTTTAGATTGTAGTTGCTCGTTTCCCTGATAGCTGTATCCCCATTAAAAATGTAAATACTACCATTCGTTGCAATCCAGGTGTCCCCTGAGGGATCATGGTCTATGCTTTTAATATAATTATTATCGAGTCCGTCGTCCAGATTAACCGTATCCCAACTCATTCCATTGAAATAACTTGCACCTACCGATGTGCCTACCCAGAGGTCCCTATTCACCGGATTCACACTCATATCAGTTACCATATAACCATGGATACTTTCCACCTCTTCAAAGGAGCCGCCCTCAAATTTTACGACTCCCTTGTTGAGGGAAGGGTGTGAAGTTGCAGAACCTATGTACATGAAATCGTCGGATCCACGCACAATATGATTGATGATGGAAGCGGAGATCCCGTCGTTCTCCCAGGTATAATATGACCACGAAGATCCATTGTAAACTCCTATTCCTTTGGTGGTTCCGAACCATATATTACCTGAGGCATCCTCGGATATGGACTTAACATCGTTGGAAGGGAGTCCGTTCCCGGTGGTAAAGGTGGTCCAGTTTGAACCATCGTACCGGCTGGCGCCATCGGCGGTACCAATCCACATATGATTCTGTGAATCCTTAAAGAACGCCTGTATGCGATGATCGCAAATAGTGGACGAGGTGTTGTTGACGAAATAATTGATGTAAGTAGACTGTGCAAAGGAGGTGCTGGAAAATAAAAAAGCGCACAAAAAGGTCAAAAAGCGGGTTTTCATAATGGATGCCTGGGTTGATTAGTGGGTTAAATGATAGCTTTTACGGCAGGTTTCGGGATTGGTTGTTTTTTCAATCTTAAGTTTATGTTAGGGATGGGGGGAGAGTAGGGGGATG
>CAZNFR010000081.1:0-16387 GCA_964572225.1 uncultured Bacteroidaceae bacterium | reverse complement strand
ATATTCAGCAAGATCAGGGCCACAGCAATGATCCCCATCCCGCTGACAGCCACCAGACCGGGTTTTTCATCGGGCAGGATTAACCATGCAAGAACGGCTCCGGCGACGGGGATCAGGAATTTCCAGAAATTCAGATCTGAAACCTTAACCCCTGGTCTTTTTAAAAGCGAAAACCATATGGAAAAGGCAGCAGCCGAAAGAAAGCTCAGCCACAAAAGGGAAAGGTAATACTCTGCGGGCTTGGGTTGGGATTGGTACCCTTCAAATGGGAGAGAAATAAGGAAAAGACTCCCCCCTCCCAGGATCATGGAAGTGGAGCTCAGAACCAGGGGTGGTACATTACGAGCATCCCGGGCAACAACAATGTTCCCGATTCCGGAGGATATGTTGACCAATACCAGCAAAAACACTCCGAGCAAACCCACTTCTTCGGCCGTGGTGAAGCTGTTACGACCAATACTCACCAGTACAATTCCTGCAATACCCAGAAGGAAAATGAAAAAACGGGTAGAGTTGATCCTGTCATCCGGCATCATAAAATGAGAGGTTATGGCAATAAAAAGCGGACCACTGCCGATAAGAATGGCGGCAAGAGCAGCGGGCACCATGCTTATACCCAAATAGAAAAGGGTATACTGGATAAAGGTATTCATTAGTGCAACCAAAAGCACCGCTTTCAGATTATTGCGGATGATCCCAAGATTCCTTAACGGATTGCCCGCAAAAGGAAGGATCATCAGTCCGGAAATAAAAAATCGGATTCCAGCAAATTGTAAGGGGGAAGTATACGGAAGACCGATCTTAATCCCTACAAATGCCGTTGACCAAAGCAAACAGGCAAGGATTGCCATGAATGCTGTATTCAGATTGCTCTTTTCACTCAAACTATTTCCTTTCGCAGGGATTAATACTCATCATTCAGGGCGAAAACCGGTTTCCTTTTTATCCATTTACCTCTTGTGAAATCCGGAAAATCCAGGGCTGCTCCTCCTCCCTCAATCGACTTTTCGGAAAGCGGGGTAACCGCACTCCAGGCTGCTGCATCGTAAGCATCGAGGGGGGCCTCCTCCTCTCTCTTTATCATCTCCACAAAGGCATGATCCACAAAGAAGTCCATTCCCCCATGACCCGATCCGGTGGCATAATCCCCATACTTCTGCCACAGTGGATGATCATATTTTTTGAGGACTTCATCCATCCCGTCCCAGCGGTGTGCCTCATTTTCCCCTTCCACATAAATTCTCTGACTGTGATAATCAAATTCGGTGAGTCCGCGGGTTCCCTGAACCCGGAAGCCTAGCGAATAAGGCCTGGGAAGGTTACAATCGTGCGTTACAATGATGGTCTCACCCATGGCAGTCTCAATGGTTGAAGTAATCACATCCCCCAGTTTCCAGTCGAGTTTTGCATTGGGATGATCCGGTCCCCCTTTAGGGTGATTCACTATATAATCTTTTAGTCCCCTGGCCTTAGTGGCAAATGAGGAGATTCGGGTAAACCGGTTTCCCCGGTTGATATCCATCATACAGGCCACCGGACCCAATCCGTGAGTGGGATACAAATCGGCATTCCGCTTCAGGGAATGTTGGGTTCTCCATCTGGCCTCTGAAATTGCTTTTTCTCCAAACTCCACTCCCCCTCCGTAAGGTTGGGTACCATCGTTGAATTTCACTTCTCTCAGATCATGCTGGTATCCGCAACGCGCATGCATCATTTCACCAAACAGCCCCTGTCTCACCATATTCAGTACCGCCATCACATCCCTGCGGTAACAAACATTCTCCAGGATCATTAGCGGGGTACCGGTCGACTCGTAGGTATTGACCAGGTCCCAGCACTCGGCCATGGTAGTCGCTGCCGACACCTCCAGTCCGGCATACTTTCCTGCTTTCATACAGTCTACCGCCATTGGGGTATGCCATAACCAGGGTGTGGAGATAATGACCCCGTCAACATTCCCGAGTTCGAGCAGGTCCCTGTAAGCATATTCATGGGCTGAAAAAACTGCCGCTTTTGGTGCCCCGGCATCCATGATCATTTTTTCAGCGATATCAAGCCTGCGGGTATCAATATCACAGAGGGCAGTAACCAGGGTATCCTCACGGTTGAGAATATTCTGCAAATGATTGCACCCTCTCAGTCCCAATCCGATAAAACCCAGTCTCACCTTTTCCTTTTTAACACTTCCGGGAAAGTTCAAAAGTGGGGAATGCAGTGCTGCGCCGGCTAAGGCCGATGTTTTGATAAAATCTCTTCTCTTCATCATAACAATACTATTATGGTTAAAGCCAACGATTTCTCAAACAGGCTTGAATTACGAAGTGGATCAGAACTCCTTCCTGTAAGCATCCAGGGGGTCCTCACCCATGGTCAAAGGTCTGATTATAAAACTATAAGCATAGGGCCGGTAGGGCAGACAGTACTTCGACAGGGGCCTTGCTGCCCATGAATCATCCCCCCCCACTCCCATCTGTGCCAGGTCAATATTCATCCACACCTTGTTATCCGGATTCAGATCGATGGTGTGATAGCCGTCGCGTTCCTCTCTCGTCAGATCCTCATTGCTGAAGTGCAATGCCGAAAAGGAGACCAATGGCCATCCCTGGATAAGAATCCCCGTACCGTTCGGATTTTGCAGGCTCAGCCAGCGGGCTTCGGTTTTATATCCATTCTCCTCCGGGGCAATATAAGGGACGTACTGTTCCTCAACCTTTCCCCGGTATAGGCCTACCAGAGCACTGGTTTTGCGGTCCTGATAATTCTCATGAGGTCCCCTGCCATACCAGCTCAGGTTATCATATTCAGGAGCAATGGCAACCTGCATTCCAAATCGGGGTAACTCAGGATTCTCTTTTCCTGCAGGTTCCATATAGGCATTCACTTTTATACTGCCATCCGAACGGATTTGGTAATTAATGTAGTACCAGGCCTCCAGGTCAGGCAACCAGTAATCTGCGTCCACGGTGTAATAGCCCTCAGCATCCTGTTCGTGCCTGAAATCACGTAAAACAGCATTTTTGCCGGCATGACGCCAGACCCCGAGCCTCTCCGGCATTTTATTCCCGAAATCATTCTCGGTAGGTGCTCTCCAGAAATTAATCTCAAGAGGGGAAGAAAGGATCTCCTTCCCTTCTGCGATCATGGATACCAGATATCCATCCTCTTCGCTGAAACCAAATACTGTGCTCCCTGCTTCAATTTTCACCTGATTGTCTTCGGTAAAAACCGCCTTGGCCCCTTTATCTCCGGATAGAATAAGTTCTTTTCCCGGTACGGGCACCGGAAATTGCTCCACAGCAACGATATGTCCCGATGGAATCAATTCGGTCCCTTCAACCGAAAAAGCCGTAATGTTTAAAAAATATTCCCTTCCTTCCGCGGGTTTGAATGGGGTAATTCCCAGACTGACAATCCTGGATTCTCCGGGTGGGATATCCGGACTCATGAAAAGTCCGTCCTGCAATACTTCACCCCCGGATTCCAGCTCCCAGTAAAAAGAAAAACGATCGAGGTTGATAAAATCATATTCATTGAAAATCCTGATCTCGTCAAAGCTGAAGCTGAGGTTTTCAAAACTGATATACTGATATACCTTTTTCACCTCCTTTAGTCCGGGTTTTTCGGAACGATCCGGAAAAACCAGACCGTTCAGGCAGAAAGTACCGTCGCTGGGAACATCCTCCGGACCGAAATCCCCTCCGTAAGCCCAGTATTTTGTTCCATCCTCAGTATATTTTGCGATACCCTGGTCCACCCAGTCCCATATAATCCCTCCCTGTAATTGATCATATTCCTTAATAAGGTTCCAGTAATCTACCAGGTTTCCCGTGCTGTTTCCCATGGCATGAGCGTACTCACATTGAATCAGAGGCTTATCCTGTATGCGGTTCACATAGCCTTCCATATCATGAATCTTATGGTACATGGGTACGAAAAGATCGGTGTTCCTGCCCGTAACCGCGCGCTCGTATTGAACCGGCCGACTCGGATCCCGCTGCTTGATCCAGTCGTAGGTCGCATCAAAATTCAGTCCGTCGCCAGCCTCGTTCCCCAGGGACCAGATGATAACCGAGGGGTGATTCTTATCCCTTTCAACCATCCTGACCGTCCTGTCCATATGAGAGAGTCCGAAAACCGGATTATTCCCCAGGGTTTTATCCGGCTCATAACCCATACCGTGTGACTCAATATTGGCCTCATCCACCACATACAATCCATATTCGTCGCAAAGACGGTACCACCAGGGATCATTGGGGTAATGACTGGTTCTGACGGTATTGATGTTGTTTTGTTTCATTAGCTGAACATCCCTGAGCATGGATTCCCTGGAAACGACATGGCCGGTATGCTCATCGTGTTCGTGGCGGTTCACTCCCTTTATCGTGATGGCCTTGCCGTTTACCAGTAACTGTCCGTGCTTTACTTCAACCGACCTGAAACCGGTCCGGACAGAAATGTACTCAAGTACCTCACCCTTCTTTTCGGAAAGCTGGAGAACAAGGGTGTACAGGTTGGGGGTCTCCGCAGTCCATTTCAAAGGATTGGGAATTTCCTTGCTGAAGGAAAAACCGGCATCGGCTTTCCTGCCTACCTTTATCTCGGTCTCATGCTCAAATACTACCTTATCTTCGTGGTAAAGACTTGCCAGAATTGTATATCTGCCTGAATGGTCGCTGTAATTCCGCAGGCTTGCGTCCAGGGTAAGCAAACCATCCTGATAATAATTCATAAGATCCCCCTTGACGAAAAAGTCAAATAAATGCACTTTCGGTACGGAGTAAAGGTATACATCCCTTTCTATTCCGCTTATCCTCCAGAAATCCTGACATTCCAGCCAGGATCCGTCAGACCAGCGGTAGACTTCCACAGCCAGACTATTCTCACCGGGCCTCAGATAGGAGGTAATATCAAATTCAGCAGGAGTCTTGCTGCCCTGGCTATACCCCACTTTCTTCCCATTCACCCATAAATAAAAAGCCGATTTAACAGCTCCGAAATGAATGAAAATCTGCTTTTCATCCCATTCTTCCGGCAGACTGAAGGTTCTTTTGTAGGAGCCCACCGGGTTATAATCAACCGGCACCTCCGGGGGATTGGGATTTTGGGTCCATTCATACGGAATATTAACATAGATGGGCACTCCGTACCCTTCCAACTCCCAGTTTGAGGGAACCGGGATCTCAGCCCAGCCGCTTACATCAAAATCTTCGCGATAAAAATCCACGGGCCTGTCTTTGGGAGAACGCACCCAGTTAAATTTCCACAGACCATTCAGAATAAGGAAATTTTCAGAGCTGCTCATCTCCATATTAAGGGCTTCACCCAGGGAGGAATAGGAAAAAAGGCTGGCATGGGGGTCATTCCTGTTGACTTCGACAATGGAGGGATCCTGCCATTCGGTAAGGGTTTGTGCCTGCATAGTGAAGGTGACCATAAATATAAATGGAAAAATGATTATGCGTAACATTGGTATCGTTTAGTTAATAATTAAACTCATTGATAATGCGCTGCATCTCACGGAAGGAATCGCGCATGTCTTCCAGAAGATAAATCTGGTTTCTGGAACGGTTCAGGTTATGATCGGGATAGGCAGTCCGGTAATAGACATTTCCCTGCAGGTAATCGGTAAGAAACCTCACAGATTGCATATAGGCGAACAGGGCAGGGGCATAAACGAGGGTTTCCTTTTCTTTCTGGGTTAGGATCTTTCCCAGAACCGCAAGGAATCCCCAGGAAAAACTTTCAAATACTTCCATGCGGAATCTGACTTTATTCCTGTCGATCTCATCCTCAGCAGAAGGGTTCGAAAATGAACGAATGGAATCACCAAAATCGAAATGAACAATGCCTGGCATCACGGTGTCCAGATCGATCAGCGAGACCGGTACTTCACGAGTATCAAACAGGATATTGTCGATCTTGGAATCATTATGGGTGATCCGCACGGGAACTCCTCCTGCACTTAGCGTTTCGGGGATTATTCTCATCTCCTCTTCATAGGCAAGTAAAATGTCTGCCTCCGGTCTGCAGGCAAGCTTTCGTTCATTTTCCGCTTCGCTGAGAGATTTTTTGAAATATTCCATTCTTACATCCAGATTATGAAAATCGGGAATGGTAGTTTTTAATTCACGTACCGGAAAATCCGACATTAACTTTATGAATAATCCATAAGAGATACCGGCTTTTAGGTAAAGGGGGAGGGAATCACTGATATCCATCTTGTTCTCTATAAATTCCGTGAGCCTCCAGCGATCTCCATCCTGGTTAAAAAGATACCCGCCCCCGGCGCAGGGAATAAGTGAAGGTACTTTCCAATGAAGACCATTTTCAGAAGTCCCTTTTTTAAGGTGCTCCGTAATTTTCAAATGATTATCGGCCAGGGCTTCCAGATCTTTGAATACCACACGGTTTAGCTTCTGAAGGATATACTTCTTACCCGACTTTGTGTTGATAAGGTAGGTCTCATGGATATTCCCTTCACCATACTTTACGGAATCCGAATATCTTTCTTCGGTTAAGAAACGAGGGAAAATGCTGCTAATCTCCATAAGATCATAATTTTTTGACAAAATTCTCTACCAGAGTGGTGACGGGTATACCTCCCTGTCGACTAATTGCGAAACCATTTTTAGTACAATGGGCCTGTCTTCACGATAAGTGACCCCAAACCAGGTTTCAGCAGTTGCCAGCACTTTAGTCCTCGCCAGTTTCTCATTGATCATATTCTGAACCACAATTGGAAGATAAATCTCAGCTTTGGGGTTTCCTGAATTCACCCTGATAAAATTTTCGAAATATCGTTCAAGATGGGGGAAGATCCCTGGGGTAAAACCGAAAAGGTTCATGGAAACCAGAGTGCCTTCATTAACAGGTTGTTCCTTGTCCTCTTCATCCTTGAACACGATCTGCCCGTCTTTTCGTTCAATTTTCGTTCTTTCGGTGATGCGGGTCAGATAATTATGCTCATCCACCTCGCAGATACCCCTTGATACGGAACCATGGTCCGAAAGAGTTTTTTCGATCAGGTATCCGGCCATGCAAAACTCTTCAAATTCTGTTTCCTTTACCGCAGTGAGGTATTCTGATACCATTTGATAGGATGTACGACCATAAAAGTCATCGGCATTGATCACGGCAAAAGGTTCCTTTATTTTTTGTGCTGCCATCAACACGGCATGGGCAGTACCCCAGGGCTTTTTCCTTTCCGTGCTCACTTCAATTCTGGAAGGTACATCATTAACCGATTGTGTAACATAATCTATATCAAAACTTTCGGGGAATTTTTTAATGTAGCTTGTTTTAAACTCTTCTTCCATGGCAGGAGAAATCACAAAAAGGATTTTTCCGAAGCCTGCCTTCAGGGCATCGTAGATCGAATAATCGGTGATAGTTTCTCCGTTTGGCCCGAAGCTTTCAGTTTGCTTCATGCTCCCATATCTGCTCCCAAGTCCGGCGGCAAGTATTAAAAGGGTAGGTTTCATTACGTTTTGCGTTTATCTTGTTTTGGGTAAAATTAACTACAAGGATCGCTAATATCGTGATGAATCCTGTTATTTAAAAATTAAATTTTCAATAATCTCTATTTTGACTTCAGTTTTCTCCAGGTCCGGCTAAGAAGAAAAATTAAAATTATGTCGATTATCCCAAAAACGAAAGCATTGGGATAATCTCCATACAGCACATGCCCGGTGGCGAAAAGGGTGGTGATAACTGCAAAGCTTCCCAGCAACATACACAAAATCCCTACGGGAACATCCCAGGCGGTTTTCTCCCCTGATACCAGGCTTATTCCGTCCTCCTCAGCCATATCCAACACTTTTTTCCATCCGGGCCCACCGGGATAAACCAATTTGTAAAAACCATAAAGGGTATTCTTATTCTCAGGTTTGGTAAGAAGGGTAACCAGAAGCCATGAAGCAGTAGTAATGCCCACTCCCATGATCAGCTTTATGGGAGCATCGATGGCCTGAAATCCGAGTTTTACATGGAACACTTCCAGATACAGTGCCACAACGAAGGATACAATCATTCCGGTTAGTTCGGTATAAACATTAATCCGGTACCAGAACCAGCGAAGTATGTAGATCAGTCCGGTTCCTGCCCCGATTTGAAGGAGTATGTTGAAGGCTTGTAAAGCATTGCTGAGGAAAAGGGCTAGTAAAACTCCGAGACTCATAAGGGTGATGGTTGAAATTCTTCCTACCCTTACAAGGGTTTTTTCCGAAGCAGTCGGATTCAGAAAACGTTTGTAAAAATCGTTTACAATGTAGGACGATCCCCAGTTTACCTGTGATGCGGTGGTTGACATAAATGCGGCTATCAGGGAGGCTACCACCAGTCCGAGAAATCCGGCAGGGAGAAATGTCAACATGGCCGGATAAGCAAAATCGTCACGGATAAATTGTTCCTGGACAGCCGGGAAAGCCTGCCTGAGGGATTCTAAATCGGGAAAGACGATCAGGGAAGCGAGTCCGACAATAATCCAGGGCCAGGGCCTCAGGGCATAGTGAAGAATATTGAAAAGCAGGGTTGCCGATCTGGCCCCGTTTTCAGATTTTGCCGAAAGCATCCTCTGGGCAATATATCCTCCTCCTCCCGGTTCCGCTCCTGGATACCAGACACTCCACCACTGGATGGCAATGGGGAGAATAAAAATGGTAAATAAGAGCTCTGTCTGACTGAAATCCGGGATCATGTTTAGTTTTCCTTCCAGAGCCGGATGTTCTGTCATAGCTGAAAGTCCTCCTACTTCAGGCATTCTCACAAGAATAACCGCAGCACCTATCACTCCGATCATCGCAATCCCAAATTGAAAAAAATCCGTAACCAGAATGCTTTTAAGTCCGCCAATGGTACTGTAAATGATCACCACAACTGCGGCAATGATTAAGGTCCTTTCGGCAGGCCAGCCCAGCATGGCAGCACTGATCTTTATCAGTGCCAGACTTACCGAGGCGATGATCACGATATTGAAAAATGCCCCCAGGTATAATGCTCTGAATGCACGCAAAAAGGCAGCCATCTTTCCCCCATACCGGATCTCATAAAATTCCAGATCGGTAAGGACACCAGACCTGCGCCATAACTTTGCATAGACAAAAACGGTCAGCATTCCGGTAAGCACAAAGGCCCACCAAACCCAGTTACCGGAAACACCGTTCTGGCGAACAATATCCGTTACCAGATTGGGAGTGTCGCAACTAAAAGTAGTGGCAACCATGGAAACACCCAGCAGCCACCAGGGCATATTTCTGCCCGAAAGAAAAAAGTCTGCAGTGCTCCGCCCCGCATTCCGGGAAGCCAGAAAACCCAGCGATAATAATATGGTAAAAAACACCGAAAGAATGATCCAGTCTGTAGTCTGTAGCAGCATAGATTTAACAATTAATTGTGAAACAATAAACCCCTGTAATTTAGGAGATTGTAAACATGATTGCGTTTCCGGAAAAAGCGGAAAGGAATCCAAAAACTTTCAAAATCCGGATAAAGATATTATATTCCCACTCATTTCATAATCATCATACCAAATAAATAACTAAACCATGGACAAGAAGACGTTAAACCGGAGGGATTTTATATCCAAAAGCAGCCTCCTTGCGGGAGGAATCATGGCTGCCCCCTCTTTAAACCTCAAGACCGGAATATTTAATCAGAAAAAAACAAGACTCGCCCTTGTTGGGACCGGGATCAGAGGAACCGGTTTCTGGGGGAAAAACATTGTACGTAATTATTCAGATATAACTGAATTTGTAGGACTTTGCGACACCAACCCGGGCCGGTTGGAATTCGCAAAAAAGTTTATGGATGTAGAATGTCCGGTCTTTACCGATTTCGAGGAAATGATGAAAAAAACCAAGCCGGATATGCTCATTGTCACAACGGTCGACTCTACTCACGACGAATTCATTGTCAAAGGACTGGAGATGGGTGTCGACGTGATCACCGAGAAACCTATGACTACCGACGAGGTGAAAACCCAGGCCATTCTCGACGCTGAGAGAAGAACGGGGAAAAAGGTAATTGTTGGATTCAATTACCGTTGGGGCACTCATTTTACTGCCATCAAGGAATTGTTGGCGGCCAACCGTGTAGGGAAGATCACCTCGGTCGATTTCAACTGGTACCTTAACGTTTATCACGGTGCCTCTTATTTCCGCAGGTGGCATGGCCTGAGAGATAAAGGAGGTACACTGCTGGTGCATAAATCCACTCATCATTTTGACCTTCTGAACTGGTTCATCGACTCCGACCCGGTGGAGGTAACCGCTTATGGAGAACTGGAACATTACGGCAGCAACAATTCCTTCAGGGGAGACAAATGCCGGACCTGTCCGCATACCGCCAGGTGCAAGTTTTACTGGGATATTACCAAGGAGGAGCATCTCATGAACCTTTATGTAAAGAATGAGCATCACGATGGATATATCAGAGATAACTGTCTGTGGAGACCTGAAATCGATATTTATGATAAAATGTCTGCCCAGGTAAAATATGCCAACGATGTAGTCGTGAATTATTCACTTACTACCTATTCACCCTATGAAGGATGGAGGATCGGCTTTAACGGATTCGACGGCAGAATCGACTCATGGGAGGGAATCCCCTGGAGGAATAAAGAAAGAATGAGCCAGGCCGAACTCCACGCTATGGAAATGAATCAGACAGCCAAAGAGGAAGACTCTCAGTATAATGAGATTATGGTAATGGATAATTTCGGGGATTACGAATTGGTAAAGGTTCCTTACACCCGGGGTGGACACGGTGGTGGTGATTCACGGTTGCAGGATAAAATTTTCCGGGATCCTAATGCACCCGATCCATATAAGCATTCGGCCGGTACCAGAGATGGAGCCATGTCGGTTCTGATCGGTGTTGCTGCAAGAAAAAGTATTGAGACCGGAAAACCAGTAATGATTGAAAGTCTTACCGATCTAAAACCTCAGGTGAAAAGAATCACCGGATAACTTTTAAATATATAAGATAAAAGCGCAGGCCTGTCCTGCGCTTTTTTGTTTGGCCATGAGAACGCAGGAAGAAATTACAATTGAAAAGCTGGCCCGGAAACTTGAAAAAAAAGTAGGGCAGACACTCAGAGATCATGAAATGATAAGAGAAGGTGATCGGGTACTGGCAGGAATATCGGGTGGGAAAGACTCCTTTATACTTCTGGAGGCCCTAAGCCGGAGAAGGAAAGCCATGCCCTTCGGATTTGACCTTACTGCCATTCATATTGAGCCGTTAACCACGGGATATCACATCGATAAGCAATTTCTGCAGGAATTTTGCGATTCTCTTTCAGTACCTCTGGTACTCAGAAGCATTGATCCGGATCTTGAACATACCGACAAAAACCCCTGCTTTGTTTGTTCCTGGCATCGCAGGAAGGCACTCTTTGATTATAGCAGGGAAGAAAATTACAACCTTTTGGCACTTGGCCATCACAGGGACGATGCCGTGCAAACCATGTTAATGAATATGCTTTACCATGGCTCCATTAGTTCCCTACCTTATAAACTAAGCATGTTTGAGGGAAGGATGATGCTGATCCGTCCCCTAATGGATACCTGGGAGAAGGATATCCTTGAATATGCAGAACTAAGAGGTCTGAAAAAAGAAATTAAAAGCTGCAGGTATGAAAAGGAAACCAAAAGAAGCTACGTCTCAGAATTGCTGCAGGAAATGGAAGATGAGTACCCCAAAGCGAAAATAAACATGTTCAGGGCTATGGGAAATATTTATGAAGAATACCTGCCAAAATTACCAAAGAAAACTAAATCGTGATGACAGCCAGATAATGGTTGTTCTTTCCTTCTGAGATCTTGTCAATTTTGAAACCATATCGAACCGCAATTTTCTCTACGGTTTTATAGTCAGCATAAATCCATCTAAACCAGGGACCGAGCAGTCTTCGGTATCCGAACCTGAATGTCATTTCCCCATAGTAGGATAATCCGAAATTCATGTCCGCCAGATTTTTCTTCCCGCCAGCAAGAAAAGTCAGATCTGAACTATCGAAAATGAGTCTTCCTCCCTTGTCCAACCAATCAGGTAACCGTTTAATCAAGCTCTCAAGTTTGTCCAGACTACCTGCAAGACCTATCCCATTCATCATCATTAAAATACTGTCAAATCCATTTTCCTTATATTCAAATAAATCACTGTGCACAACCTTTTCCAAACCCCGCTCTCGCATAACATAACACATGCCCGGGGAATAATCCAGGGCAGTAACATCCATCCCTCTATCCTGCAATACCAGGGAATGAGATCCTGCACCTGCACCTGCATCCAGAACTTTGCCATGACACAGATCCAGAGCATGCAACTCCAATTCGGGCATGTCGGAAGGATCCCTGAAATAAAGGGAAGGACGTATATAATCATTATAGAACATGGGTGAATAAACCCGGATCTTTCTATCCTTTCCTGTTTCCATAAAATCCCTGCAAGCCAGACCCGGAATATCGGGATGAATTTGTTTGTGCCCTACCAGAAAATCAACGATTCTGCTCATGGAATTTCTTGTTATTCGCTGAAATAAAATTATTTAACCATTCCAGACTCCTGCCTGTAGATGATGCTATCTCGGGCAAAGTGAATCCATTACTGCTTGCCAGGAGAACATAACTGAGTGCTGCTGAATTGATGGTAATGCATTCATGTAGTGAACGTATCTGCTTGCTATAGGAACTCTCAACCTGACGATCCAGTTGGCACTCAAGGGTTATCTCACGAATATACTTGTTCAGGGTAGGCTCCGAGAAGCTGGGGAAAAGTTTCCCCTTTAGAAAATAACGGTTCTCATATATGGAAAGGATACTTTTCAATTCCGGCCCTGGCTTTAATATCCTTTCATACCCATTTTTATCACGGTATGCAAGATAACCTTTTTCGAAATAGCTGCGGTCAAGGGAAAAAACCAGATCCGGATCCAGACCGCTGTTCAGGATGAAGCAAAAAATATTCTTTATATGAGTCTTCTTACGGTCAGATGTTTTATAATCTGAAATTCTTTCAATCTCGGTTTTAGTAAGAAAAATCCTCTCTCCCTCCTGAATTCTCAAGGCTTGTTTACTAAATTCAGGCCTGTACCGACGATACTCATCGTTTATTAACCAATCTCTTTTTCTGCACCAGTTTAGGAACCACTTTAGTATTGCTATATACGAACGGACACTCCCGGGTTTCAATCCTTCATTCAGGAGAAATCCCTGGAAGCGCTTCATAAAACTCAGATCACAACCCTCCAGGCTCAGATCAATACTTAACCTCTCTTCAAGATCCTTTAGTTTGTAATAAAGACTTTTACATTTAAGGTAACTCGAAGTGCTTTTCTCCTCCTGGACCACCTCCAGAAAATTGAGGTAAGACTCATGAAAACTCCTTCCTGGTGCAATCCTGACTTTCCCGAGTTGTTCGCGAAAATACCGGATGCTTACTTCCCCGTAACGGATGGAAAGTGAACGATATATGTTCAGGACATTTCTTTTCAGTTCATCTAAAAAGGTATTGATCTCATGGGAATCAGGCAAACCCTTTGTACACTGATTCTCCCTGTCCCAGAAATTGCCGAACAGAACAATTCCGGGATAATGGATCAGCCGCTTCCCGTCAAAACATATGGACATAATAACCCGGTAATCAAGCCTCCCTTTTGCTGCTCTTTGAAGATAGAAATTAATTGAAGGATTCTTCATTTTATTACAATATTCATTACAATATTATAAATTTATATATTATATTTCAATATATTATATATTTTTAATGGAATTTTTTATTATTGATAAATATTTCAAATAATAGAAGTTGAGACACAAACAATTTCTATATTTGCAAAATGAAAAGGAAGATAGTACAGACCGCTGACGGCTCCCACAGTCTGAGGGTAGATGAGTTGAATGAGCAATACCATTCACAATTCGGAGCAATTACAGAATCCCGGCATGTTTTTATCCAAAGTGGGTTGTCACAAACCCTAGCTGAAAACCTCAACATTCTGGAGGTGGGTTTTGGAACGGGTCTCAATGCACTTTTAACTGCCATTTATTCGGAAGAAAAACAAGGGCCCCGAATCGTTTACACCGGTATTGAAAAGTTTCCTCTGTCCCGGGAGGAGTGGAGTGCGTTAAACTATCATGACATACTTGGCAGGGAATGGACTTCCTTATTCCAAAAATTACATGAATGTCCGTGGAATAGTGTGGAAAGTCTGACTGAAAGATTCCGTATTCTGAAACTTGAAAAGGATTTAAGGGACTGGGAGTCCCGGGAGAAATATGACCTGGTTTACTTTGATGCCTTCGCGCCGGATGTTCAGCCGGAGCTATGGAGTGCGGCAGTATTTGCAAAGATCTATGAAAACATGAATGCAGGAGGCTTATTGCTGACCTACTCCGTAAAAGGCAGTGTAAGAAGATGTCTGGAAGAAACCGGGTTCAGCACTGAGAAACTTAAGGGTCCGCCCGGTAAAAGACACATATTGAGAGCAAGTAAATAAAGAATGTTTTTTTTGATCATTGAAATATTATAACTTCGCAGCTCCTAATTATTAATTAAAAATTGGATGGATAAACCACTCATGCTTTGCTGAAAAACAAAGCGATAATCAAAATCAATTTCATGAGGGTTTTATCGTATCATTAAAAATCAATGTTAAGATGATGAAAAAACAAACGATTATTGTAATAACGGCCATTGTTTTCCTGGTGGGAGGTTATGTGCTGGGTTCATTTTTACCTGTTGACAAGATCACAGGCTCCAGTTCCAGTCTCACCACAGAAGTTGATTCTTTTGTATATGGAGTCGGAATTGATATGGGTATGATGCTAAAGGAAAATGTACTTGAGCAAATGAACCTTGAAGAGGAATTCTCAAGTGCAAAGCTTTTTGACGGTATTAATGCAGGACTTGAAAATAACGAAGATGTGATGAGCCGGATGCAGGCCCAGCAGAGCATTCAGACATTTATCACCAAACAAAGAACAGAAATGCAGGCTGAGTCGGAGCGTAAAGCACAGGAAAACATCGAAAAAGGAGCAGAGTTTCTGGCACAAAATAAGACCCGGGAAGGGGTTCAGGAAACAGAAAGCGGACTCCAGTACGAAGTGATTCAGGAGGGTACCGGTACCTCTCCGGTAGATGGAGATGAGGTAACCGTTCATTATGAAGGAACTTTATTGGATGGCACTGTGTTTGACAGCTCACTGGACGGAGATCCTGTTACATTCCCGGTAAATGGTGTAATTCCCGGTTGGACGGAAGCACTTAAAATGATGAAGCCCGGAGCCAAATGGAAACTCTATATCCCAAGCAACCTGGCATATGGACCCAGACAAATGGGTGAAGATATTGAAGCAAATTCAACCCTGATTTTTGAAGTGGAACTGATCGGAATCAACCAGAGTGAATAAGGCTACAAAAAAAATCCTTTTCACTGTATGATTTTTCCATATCGTTTCCCATTAATATAAAAACAGAAAAAGGTTAGAGTCACTCTAACCTTTTTCTTTCGAGGATTATTGTCGATAGGATTTCAACATAAAAAACAAATTAACATGAGCTTTGAATTAACCGGTAAACTAATTGAGAAGTTTGACACCCAGGATATCAGCGACAAATTCCGTAAAAGAGAATTTGTTGTTGAGAAAGTCGAGAATTCAAATGGTTTCGAATTCACCGACTATATCAAGTTCCAACTTACCCAGGACAAATGTTCCCTGGTTGACAGTTATGAGAAAGGAGAGGAAATCAAAGTTTCCTTCAATCTCCGTGGAAGAAAATGGGAAAAGCAGGGAAATGTAAACTACTTTACCAATCTCGAAGCCTGGAGAATTGAGAAAGTTGCAGGTCAATCAGAATCCCCTGGTCCGACCGCTGCCGAACCATCAATCGATGTACCCTTCCCCGGTGAAGAGGATTCAACTTTCTCGGAAGATCAGGAAACCGACGATCTTCCTTTCTGATAAATGATCACAAAACTCAAAGAACGAAAAAACACTGTGTGGATAAAGAACAAAAAGTAACACCAAAAAAAACTTACACGCTGAAATGTAATATAAACCCTAAAATTGAATCTATTAAGAAACTAACCCCTTAATTTATTAATAGATCTTTTCTAAAACTGATTCACAAAACAAAAAGAACGTAGAGAACAAAAATTAACCTTAAACAAATATTGACTGTAATTTCAATCCTGATTGTGTTTCCATTTCATTCATATCTGCTTTCAGATAATTGATGGTAAAATGGAATGTTGTGCCTTTGAAAACATTGGATTCCATCCAGATCTCACCCCCCATAAGCTCCACCAGACCTTTTGCCAAAGTAAGCCCAAGGCCTATTCCTCCTTCTGTATTTCCCAAATCGTCTTCTAACTTCTCGAATTTTT
>CAZNFR010000080.1:0-16433 GCA_964572225.1 uncultured Bacteroidaceae bacterium | reverse complement strand
GCGATAAATAAAACGCAACTTACTGATCCCTAGAGATGGGATCAGGAGTTCTGAATTTAATGTTATCTTCGCATGCTTGAAAGCATCAGCCTTTATGATACCGAAGGCCTGAGAAACAATTAAAACCCAAATATCATGAAGCTTATCATACCGGAAGGTTACAAAACCCTGCTCGATCTAAAGCAAACGGAAAAAGCCATCAAATTGGTTAAAGACAGCTTTGAAGCTTCCCTTTCATCGGAACTCAGACTTCGCCGTGTAACTGCGCCCTTATTTGTTTTGAGAGGTACGGGTATAAACGATGATCTGAATGGAGTTGAGAGACCCGTTTCGTTTCAGATCAAGGATATGGGTAATAAGGTAGCCGAGGTTGTTCATTCGCTTGCAAAATGGAAGAGGATGATGCTCAGGGATTATGATATACGAACGGGATATGGCATTTACACAGATATGAACGCTTTGCGGCCCGATGAAGAACTGGATAATCTTCATTCCATCTATGTTGATCAGTGGGATTGGGAAATTGCCATAGATGAAAAACAGAGAAGTCTGGAGTTCCTGAAGCAAATTGTTACAAGGATATATGAATCCCTTAGGCGGACCGAGTTTCTTATCTACGAGTATTATCCTGCTATTGAACCTGTTTTACCTGAAAAGATCACGTTTATTCATGCGGAGGACCTCAGGCTGAAATTTCCTCAAGATCCTCCCAAAGAAAGGGAAAATAAGATTGCCAGGGAATTTGGTGCGGTTTTTATTATTGGGATTGGGGGAGACCTTGCTGATGGAAAACCTCATGATGGCCGGGCTCCGGATTATGACGACTGGTCTACCGGGACTTCCGCCAATTATAAAGGCTTGAACGGAGATATCATTGTATGGAATCCGGTTCTGGAAACAGCTTTTGAGCTTTCTTCCATGGGTATCAGAGTGGACAAGGAAGCCCTGATAAAACAGTTGAAGATCAGGGATCAGGAAGACAGAAAGGATCTTTTGTTCCACCGAAGGTTGCTAAACGATGAATTGCCCTTATCCATAGGTGGAGGGATCGGTCAGTCAAGACTTTGCATGTATCTTCTCAGAAAAGCGCATATCGGAGAGATTCAATCCTCCATCTGGCCGGGTGAAATGGTTGATCATTGTAAAAAATCGGGAATAGTGCTTATTTGATCCGGACAGTTAACTATACCGAAACCGGATGTAGTTGATCAATCCTTTTCTTTCAAGAATTTCATTTAGTTTTTCAGGAAGGGCAGGGATGTCGAAAACCTTATCTCCGGTTTTGATTTCATTTCGCTCCAGACTCAGCTCCAGAAAACCTGAACGATGGAATTCTTCGACAGCCTTTTGATGCACAATCACAAGCAGGCCCTGGTTAATGGCTGATCGGTAGAAGATTCGGTTAACCGATTTTACGATCAGGGCTTTGATTCCCAGGTGCGCCAGGCCTACCGCAGGATGTTCTCTGGAGCTTCCGCAACCGAAGTTTTCACCCCCAAGAATTACCTGGTTTTTACCTGCCTTTGTATGAAAAACCGGATCAAAACCTTCGAACAAATGGGGAATAATCATTTCAGGCTCTGAACTAAGAATCTTATAGGTAAGATTGCCGGCAAACATAAGATCTGTATTAAGGTTATCCACATCGCTGTAATCCCAGATGTTGTCCTTTAGTCGGTCCCCTTCAACCTTTATATTCTTTTCAGATCCCTCATTTTTTTTCCAGGGAAATATTTCCTTACAGGGCTTTAATCTCGGATCGGTTATTTTTCCTTTAAGGGCACTCCATGCAACTGTAGCAGGAGAAGCCAGGTAGATGGAAGCATTTTTATTTCCCATTCGTCCGGAGAAATTCCGGTTGGCTGTGGAAATCACGTTTACTCCGTCGGCCGGGATCCCTTGTCCTGTTCCAAGACAGGGCCCGCAACTGGTGCTCAGGATTTGTGCACCTGCATTCATTAAGTTTTGAATGATACCCTCTCCCATGGCTTGCATATAAATGTGTTTGGAAGCAGGAATAACAAATAGTTGAAATCCTTCTGCAACCATTTGACCTTCAAGTATCCGGGAAGCAATTCTAAGGTCTTCAATGCGTCCGTTTGTGCAGGTGCCTATGATTCCCTGTTGAACCCTTACTCCTTCCATTTCGGCCACGGAAAAAACATTGTCAACCTGATGCGGAGCAGAGAGCAAGGGATAAACCTCGCTCATATTTATTTCCATGACCCTCAGATATTTTGCGTCATCATCGGCCCACAAACCTTGTGATTCAAAAAATCTATCCCCCAGAAAATCCTCCAAAATTTCATCGGCCGGAAAGACTGCATTCTTGGCACCCATCTCAGAGGCGAGATTAGCCAGGGTCATTCGATCCGAAAGGGAAAGGGATTGTATTCCGGGACCATGGTATTCAACGGAAAGATAGTTGGCCCCTTCCGAACCCAGCATGCCGATTATCCAGAGTGCAAGGTCTTTTGCAAATACCCCTTCGCTCAGTTTTCCTTTCAGTATTATTTTTATGCTATCGGGTACCCTGAACCAGGTTTCACCTGTTCTCCAAATACCTGCAGTTTCGGTCCGGTCAATCCCCGCAGCAAAAGCATTGAATGCGCCTGCGGTACATGTGTGACTGTCACTTCCGGTAATGATCATCCCAGGCAAAGCATGACGGGACATGATCTGATGGCATATACCCTGTCCGGAATCATAAAAGTGGGAAATGGATTGTTCCCCGACAAATTCCCTGATGGCCTGATAGTCATTGGCGAGTTTATCATTGGTAGGCGGGGCATTATGATCGAGAACGATAAGCAGCCTCCCGGGATCCGGGATTTTATCACCGGCCATTTTCAGGAAAGTGTTGCGAATGCTTGCGGTATTGTCGTGACTCAGGACAATGTCAGGTTTTTTAAAGACAATGTTGCCACTGGGTGCACCCAGGATTTTTTCAGCAAAGGTTCTTCCCATGTCGTTTTTTTGCAAAGATTCGTTTTTTGCGGGGGATTTTTGGTAAGGGATAATATGTTCTTGGATAGTCGATCTTTAGTAATCCCTAAGTCCTTTTTCAATAAATTCATATTGCCAGATTTCAAAAAGCTCTTCTTGAACCGGAATATCATCGGATTTTGAATTGATAAGTTCCCGGACTTTTTTAACCAATTCAGGGTTCAGATCTTTCATTTCGAAGACTTTATCCAGAGAATAATAGTACTTTTTGTTTCCAATATTTAACCCTGGGAGAGCTTGCCCAGGGGTTAGCTTGTCCTTTAATCTTACCGTGTAATAACTTAGGGTTCTTTCTTCCAGCCGTCGAATATATCCGTTTTCAGTAAGCATATCGGGCCGGAATTCAGCAAGAATTGCCAATTGTTTGCGGTATCCTGCTTTTTGAAAGCGGTGTTTATAATGAAAAGAACAATAGTTGATCCCTGTTTCAATTTCGGATTTTCGAGCCAAGGCGAGGATCTCAAGTGCCATAAGTTCAGATTCAAGGACAATTGGTTGTTCGGCCGGAATAATGGTATAACCTCTTTTTATAAGATGTTTCGCATTATGACGTGTTAATCTTAACTGATGAAGGTTCAGGTTTGTTACACCCGATTTTTTTAAAAGGGGGAGCAAGCTGATAATACGTTCTTTCTCTTCTGGAATGGCCGGGATTTCGATTGTGAGGTTGGGAATTAATCCTTTTGCTAAGGCAATTGAATCCAAAAGATATTTATTTGCACCAATGTCAAAACGGATCTCGTCCAGGCCTTTATCCGCAAGCTGCTTCAGCTTCTTCCTGTTTGCAAGGATCCCGTTCGTATACATCCATGTGTAGATATCTCTGTTTCTGGTTTTCAGCGCCCCGAGGTAGGAGAGGGTCCGGTCGGGAAAGAGCAGGGGCTCGCCTCCGCTGAAACTAACTCCTTTGAAGCCGAAGTATTTTACAAATTCAGCATAATCATCCGGATCGCTAAAATCCAATCCCTGGGTGGAAGGCACTTCATCCTGGTTTTGTGGGACAGGACAATAAAAACAACCCGCATTGCATTGATTGGTAATAAAAAGACAACTCCATTTGCCTTCCCCGCAAATTTGGCAGCCTCTGGAGATACCTGAATGGAATGGTTTGGTGTTTTTAAACAGATTACTCCCATCCAGAACATTGAGAAAACCATCACGGATTCTTTGGTAAGTTTCCGAATTATAGTAATTCAACCATTTTATTCCGGGGAGATCGTAATAATCCTGCCTGTTTTTATTTACAAGCTTGTTCAGCCATCGAT
The DNA here is from genome assembly GCA_964572225.1 of uncultured Bacteroidaceae bacterium. GTDB lineage: Bacteria > Bacteroidota > Bacteroidia > Bacteroidales > CAZNFR01. The sequence goes on along the minus strand of CAZNFR010000080.1, from coordinate 12,162 downwards.
AATATGCTTCCACGTATTAAATTCATAAAGATTGAAGACCCTGAGAATTGTATATTCGAGGTTTGTCCTCCGAAGAAATGGAAGAATAATTATAGCTCAGAGAAGATATACAGGAACATCAGGTATCGTTCCATGTCGAAGCATAAAGGGCTAATCGTTGCGATCATTCATAAAATGCTGATTAGTCGAAAATAGTCATTTTTTGGGTTTATGGAAATAAAAAAACTGACCATAAAGTCTTAAATAACCGGGCTTTTACAGGAAAGGCATTTTGCATGTAAATGAATTTTTGGTTAAATAATGACTACAATTCCGTAAGCAGGAGTTTGAATTTCCGAAATTTCTTTATCTTTATATAAGGCCAAATAACTGATAATAACTTTTGATTAAAACCTGATGAGAGTACCTTCTGGTTCCTGCCTGATTATTTTTCTGTTTACGGTTTTCTTTTTTTTGCCGATAAAGGCTCAGTCCGAACCCGATGTAGAAATAGTATTAAGGGAGACGGAAATCGATTTTGATGGGAATACACTTCGTACTGTGGAGAATTTCATTATTCAGATCAACAGCAGGGCCGGAGAAAAATATGCGCGGATCAGAGTTCCTTTCTCTGGCCTTGACAAGGTTGACAAGCTTAGAGGGGAATTAAAAGACAAGAACGGAAGGGTTGTTAAAAAGTTAAAAAAGAGTGATATAGTCGAAAAAAGTGCGATTTCCGATATTTCATTTTATGAAGATAATAACATACTGGAATTTATTCTTAAACACAATTCTTACCCCTATCAAATATCCTATTCTTACGAAAAAGTAAGTCGGGATTTTATTCAACTTGCAAGCTGGAGTCCGGTCCTGAATGGAGAGGTTCCTGTCAAACAGTCCAGGTTAGGATTGAATATCCCAAAAGAGATCAAATTCAGACATACCGAGAGTGGAATCGATACTTTTTATATCAAAGATTATAAGCAAGAGTAACGAGCGGGTTGAGTTGAGAAAAATCTGAAACAATTATGTTGTCTATGAGAATGGTGCGATTTTTGAGGTAATAATAAAGGAATCCTTTGGATACCGGACAATTTCCTACCCGGAATTGTATGACTTTCCGGAGAATGAGAAGATATTATTTCACCAAAAACCCCGAAGCCTATGAAAAGTGCAGCAAAGATTCCAACCCTTCACCCGGAGGGTAAATCGGGTGTAAACATTTCGCTTACCCGTTATCATTTAATCAAGGACTATATTCTGAATATTCTGAGGGATGAAGGTGAGTTGACCTACCAGGAATTGAATTCCCGGGCCAAAAAAGATTTATCATCCAGCTTTGACGGTAAGGTAGGGTGGTATGTTGTTACTATTAAGCTTGATCTTGAGGCCAGAAATATCATTGAAAGGATCAAAGGAAAGGGGCCTCACAGAATCCGACTTAACAAAAAAGTGATGAGGGGAAGCAACCTTTCCGAAGTGTAGAACATCATCTCCATATAGAGGAGTTTACGGGCAAAAAGGACTGGTGTAACGATGATGGATAGAATCGTCGGTTCCAGTCCTTTTATTTTTTCTCAGACTGAATATTACCCATTGTTTTCAAAATATTGATTTTGTTTATTCATTCTTTATGGGGAATGATTTTTCACCTTTACAACACTTATAATAAAGCCGGTTCGGAAAAGATTGACATTAACATTCAAATATTGATGCCTTTAAAGTGTCATTTTTTTTTAGGAGGGTTATTCCGGAAATAATTTGGAAATGGATGAAAAGTTTCTACTTATCTTTTGGACTTTTTTTGAAGATAGCCTAAAAAAGTTTCAACTTTTTCTTATTTCCTGTAATTTTTCGATCTTAAAAATACCTAATAGTCTATAATTAAAACCCAAAAAATGAGACAAACAGTTAACAGGATTATTTACATATCCTTTATTCTGGTAGGTCTTTTTTCCATTTATGGGCAAGACTACCCGGTTGCTGCGGGATTGTTAGGGTTGGCTATCCTTTTCGACCCATTTGATATAAGACAAAGCTGGAGCGACAAACCTAGTTGGCAAAGAGCCGTTTTTGCAGTTCAGGGCATAATGGTGATTGGCTTATTCATTCCGTGGATGGTAAACTTTTGGAGTAATTGGTAGTGATCTTTCCATTCATCTTCATCACTTGCAATAAGTATTAAAGATACAGCCCATGTCGGAAAACGAATTTTTACTGCAGATCAATGAAAATAAAGGTTTGATTATGCGACTGATTAATCTTTATCTTGACTCACCCGAAGAAAAAGAAGATATGTTTCAGGAAATTATACTGCGCAGTTGGACATCAAAAAATCAATTCCTGGGCAAATCCAAATTCAGTACCTGGTTGTATAAAGTTAGTTTGAATTCGATCCTTACCGGATTGAAAAAAAGGAATAGAATTACCATCACCCCTATTAATAATACCATTGCAGAATTACCTCAGGACGAGAATGATTTGGAAAATGAGTTGAGAAACAAACTCTATAAGGAAATCAAACTTCTCGATAATGTTGATAAAACTATGATTAGTATGCATTTGGATGGGTTTAGCAATCCGGAAATTGCCGAATTTATGGGAATAAGCATTAATAATTGTAATGTCAAATTGTTTCGCATCAAGAAAAAATTGACAAATAATCTCAATAAAAAATAAGTCATGAGCCCTAAAAAACGTTGGAACCCGTGGGATAGTCAATCGTTAACAATCACACTCGATGATCTTCGTAAGCTGAAGCCTTCCGAAAGTATTCATCCGCTAAGTAAGCTAAAGCAAATAATTAAAAATCAAATTTATGCAGGCTTTATTATACTTTTTGTTTTCCTATTGCTGGCTTTCATATTTAGTCAATTACTTTTAACTATCGTTTTATTTCCGGTTTGTTTGTATCTAGCATACTTTTTATTCAGGTCATTTACAATTCTTCGAACGATGAGTAAAATAAACAATCAACCCAACGAGAATATCCTAAAAGCAATGAAATGGCAATACTCAGCTATTAAGAAATATGTTAAAACAAGCGAAACCGTTGCTGTTTTTCTTTATCCTTTGAGCATAATGGCCGGAATGATTCTTACCTTTTTGTTAATAGAAGATGGTATTTCTTCAGATCTGTTTAAAGACCCTTATTTTGTTTACCTTTTCATTGCAGCATTGCTGGTTTTTGTTCCGTTGCAACATTTATTCACCAAAAAAATGAACAGAAAAACTTTTGGGTCACATTTAGAATACCTTAAAGAAATGACGGATAAACTGGAAAGCGAAGTATAGTTATTAGTAATTATTATGTAAATTTTATACGCAAAACCATGAAAAATACAATAACCCAAATAATCATTGCTGTTATGGTAGTATCTACTTTAAACAATTGCCAAAAAACGGATGAGTTAATGTACATTGAGCTATCGGTCAACTATGCACATGGAAAGGATGGATTTAAGTATCAACTTACTAAAAATGAGTTTTTAACGCCATTCGATATACCAATTGCACAACTTCAGGCAAAATATGGAGAAGAAACCATCATAGCCGATTGGAATGATTTAGAAGCAAACTTTGAAGATGATTTCATCAGGTTTTTAAATGGTATTGGTTTTGCCGATAGTGAAAAGCACGAAGGTTTTTTCATAAAAAAAGACAGCCAAAACTTGTTTTTAGGAAAAAGTCCTTACATGGTGACAGGGAGGAATAACCAACAACATTCATCAAGGATTATTTTGGATAGGATGGAAACATCGGAGCTCGTGGTTGCTTCACAATTTGATGTAGCCAGAGTTTTAGTGAAAATTAAAGAGCAGTAAATAACCTAAAAAAAGTCCCGTAATCGGGACTTAGATGGTGATTCCGGCAGGATTCGAACCTGCGACCCACGGCTTAGAAGGCCGTTGCTCTGTCCAACTGAGCTACGGAACCGGATTGGATCTTATAAGCGGCTGCAAAGATAGGAAAAAATGAATCAAATGCCGAAACTTTTTGAGCTTAATAAGTTAGTTCGGATTATTCTCGACGCTTGATACAGTCCTTTCCCAAACCCGGCCGCCATAAAGCTTTTGATTGATCAAAAACCACCGGTATTAAGTAACATTCAGGCTCAAATGCAGTATATAGTATGGCGCAATTTTACGGATCCTAACTTCGTTAACCCGGGACTAAATGAGGAAAAACTGGCTCATATCTGCAGGTATTTCTTTACTCTTTGTTTTTGTTGTCGCTGGCATTGAGGTAATTACCGCCGACATGCAGAAACCGTTTTTTCATTCCCTGGCCAACTTCTTCTTTTCGGATGCCTCCCCTTTTAAAATCTTATTTTACCTCATTATCTCCCTTTCCCTGGCTTATTTCCTAAATTTGTTTCTTACTCTTAGGGAAAACCTGAGGACACTTCAAAACGAACAGGATAAATACAAACTAATCGCCGATTATTCCAACGATGTAATCTGGACCCTCAATATGGATGGAAAGTTTACCTATGTAAGTCCTTCTGTCTATAAATTACGGGGCTATACTCCCGAAGAGGTTATGAAACAAAGCTTTGAGGAAGCTTTGACTTCCACAAGTGCCAGAAACCTTTTTAACCTTCTCAGGCATTTTGATGAATTGATGCAAAGCAATCCGGGAAAAGTACCCTCTGTAATCACAGAAATTGAACAATCAAGAAAAGATGGATCTACCGTGTGGACGGAGGCATCGGTAACAACCGTTATGGATGACAGGGGTAAGCCTTCCTTCTTTATTGGTGTTACCCGGAATATTCATGATCGTAAGAGAAAAGAGTCCGAATTAAAAAGAAGTGAGGAGAATTACCGTTTGCTTGCAGAAACTGCCCTTGATTATATTCTTGTCCATGATATCGAGGGTATCATCACCTATGTGAACCCCAGCGGACTTGAAGCTTCGGGATATGAACTGGAAGAACTTGCAGGCAAGGATGTAAGCTTCCTTGTGCCGGAGAAGTATCACACTCAGATAGCCGGGATGAATGAAAGTAGAAAAAATGGGGACAAACAACAATATCGCTATGAGATAGAGTTCAGGAAAAAAGATGGAACTTTGGTTCCCCTTGAGGTCAGTTCGGCTTTAATGTTTTTAAACCGCAAACCCGTCTCTGTTCTTGTTATGGCAAGAGATATTTCAGAAAGAAAAAAGATTGAACAGACTATACGTGAAAGTGAGAAAAGATTCAGGAGTTACATTGAAGATACCCCTGTGCCCATATTCAATATCAACAAGGAAAATAAAATTTTATATGTCAATAGGGCCTGTTGCGATTATCTTGGAATTCACAAGGATCGATTGGTCGGAAAAAATTTTATGGAGTTTGTCTCCGAGAAGGACAAGCAAGATCTTGAGTCACGATTAAATCAATTGAAGAAGAATTCCAAAATCAACACGGAATCCAGGTTTTCCCTTTCCGGAGGAAAGGAATTGATCGCCATTGTTAGCGGAGCCCGAATTGAGGAGAACTCCTACCTGATTTACACCATCGATATCACTCAAAGGCTGATCGCGGAACGAAAAGCTCAACAGACAGACCGGGAAATACGAAAGCTGAATTCCGGGCTGGAAAAGCTTGTAACCAAAAGAACACTGCAACTGGAAATGGCCAATAAGGAACTGGAGGCTTTCTCCTATTCGGTTTCTCACGATCTACGGGCACCCTTAAGGCATATCAATGCTTTTGCCAAATTGCTTGCACAGTCTGTAAACGCAAGGAATATGGAGAAAACAGCTCATTATATTGAAATCATAAATGAATCGGTCGATAAAATGAAAGATCTTATCGACAATCTTCTAATGCTTTCAAGAATGGGCAGGGCGGAGCTCGTTTTACACAAATTTGCCATGGATCAAATAGTGAAGCAGGTGATCGAGGAGATGAGGATGGAGACCAATGGCAGGGAGATTGAATGGAAGATTGAGCCCATGGGTGAAATTACAGCCGACAATAAATTATTGAAACAAGTATGGTTTAATCTTATTTCAAATTCTGTCAAGTTTACCTCCCTTCAAAAAAAGGCAGTCATTGAAATAGGGAAAATGAAGAAGGACAGGAAAGAGGTTTTTTATATCCGGGACAATGGAGCCGGTTTTGATCCGGAATATCAGGATAAGCTATTCGGAGTTTTCCAAAGGCTACATTCCGAGTCCGAATTTGAAGGGACCGGAATCGGGCTGGCTACCGTTAAGAGGATCATTGATAAGCATAAGGGCGAAATCTGGGCTGAATCAGAACCGGGAAAGGGTGCCTGTTTTTATTTTTTCATAAATTAGGACAGGATGAAAAGAAACAGGATTCTTTACTTAATTGATGACGACAGATCGGATCTTGAACTGATGGAAACCCTTATTTCATCAACGTTTTCTTCCGTTAGAGTGCACACCTTTCAGGATGGAGGGGAAGCCCTGGTGAATATGAAAATGCAGCTAAATAGTAAAGACCCATCCCTACCCGGCATGATACTCATGGATTTAAAAATGCCTAAAAATGACGGATTCGAAATCCTTTCCAAAATTCGAAATACACCCTCGTTAAATCTTTTGCCAGTAGTGATTTTCAGTTCTTCCCGTATTTCATCCGACATTCTTAAATCCTATTCCCTGGGTGCAATGCATATGTTTCAAAACCCGTCGATTTTGATAAATTTGCAGAAGTTTTTAAAGATACCCTTCACTTCTGGATGGAAGTATGTCAGCTTCTAAATGATTAACGCCCCGATGACCAAACTGAAAATTCTATATGTTGAGGACAGCCGGATCGATTTTGAGATGGTAAAAGCCATACTGGAGGAAGAGGACCTCGTTCAAAGTATCAGAAGAGTTGATAAGAAGGAGGAATTTCTTTCCGCTTTAAAAGAAGAAAAATTTGATGTCGTTTTAACGGACTATTCACTTCCGGTTTTTCACGGACTTGAAGCCATTCATATTTTGAAAACCAAATACCCCGATCTTCCCGTCATTATGATAACAGGAAACCTTGCCGATGAGATTGCGGTAGATGTGATGAAAAAAGGAGCATGGGATTATGTACTAAAAGAAAATATCTACAGACTGGTTCCCGCCATTCTGAATGCGGTTGAGAATCTGAAGATAAAAAAGGAAAGGCAAGCTGCCCTCGAAAGCCTCAAGGAAAGTGAAACCAACTACCGGGTGTTAGCCGAATCTTCTCCCTACGGTATCATTGTCCATGCCGACCGTACCATACTGTATCATAACCAGGTGGCCATGAGGATCTTTAGAGTCCCAGACAAGGTGGAAAGCCTGGTAGGACTGAAGATTGAGGAGTATGTACACCCCGACTACAAGGAAACCCTGGCAGAAAGATTTGGCATGCTTTACCGGGGAGAGGAAATGCAAAAGGAATACGAGATTAAGTTTCTGGACTATGAGAAAAATGAGCTTTTCCTTGAAGTGGCTTCCTCCCCAATCAATTTTAACGGACAACCGGCCGCTCAGGTAATTTTCAGAGACATAGCCGACAGAAAGAAGATGGAACGCGATTTGATCCTCGCTAAGGAAAGAGCCGAAGCAAGCGATCGACTTAAGTCCTCCTTTCTTGAAAACCTGAGTCATGAGATCCGCACCCCCCTAAACGGGATCATCGGATTTGCTTCTCTACTGAAGCTTAAGGACCTGAGCCAGGAAGACCGGGAGAATTATGTGAAGGTCATTGAGGATTCAGGGAAACACTTACTTACCATAATTGATGACCTTATCGAGATTTCCAGAATAGAATCGGGTCAGTTCGAGCTGCGGAATGAAAGATTCCTTCTCAACGAAATCATGGATGAATTATATCTATTTTTTAATAGTGGGGATTTTTATAAAAATACCAATGTGATTCTGGGATTGACCAAAGGATTGAGAGATCAGGAATCGGTGGTTATTGGTGACAAGGCCAGACTCAAACAGGTATTGTTCAATCTGTTGTCCAATGCCTTTAAATTTACCCGGGAAGGAAGGATTGATTTCGGCTACCGAAAACCCGATGAGGATGGGGTGCTGTTTTTTGTCAGGGATTCGGGTATTGGAATTCCGGATGATTTCAAAGAGATTATTTTCGAACGTTTTAGACAGGTGGATAATACTTCGTCCCGGGAATATGGCGGCAATGGACTTGGTTTAAGCATTTGTAAGGGAATCGTAAATGCCATGCAGGGTAAAATTTGGTTTGATTCCAGGGTGGATCAGGGTTCGGATTTTTATTTCAGGATAAAACTTAACTTTTTAAACACTGCAGTTATTACGAAAAGATCAAATCAAAGCAGCAAAAAACAGAGTTATGAATGGAAGGGTAAAAATGCTTTGGTGGCTGAAGACGAAAATTCAAATTTCGTTCTTTTGAAGCATATCCTGGAACGCACAGGAATAGGAATAACCCATGTGAAAAATGGAAGAGATGTTATCTCCATACTTGAGAATGGAAACCGCTTTGACATCATTTTAATGGACGTGAAAATGCCGGAAATGGATGGAATGGAAACCATCAGAATACTCAGGGAAAGAGATATTCAAATACCGGTTATAGCCCAAACTGCCTATGCTATGACGGAAGACAGGGATAAATGTTTGAAAGCGGGATGCAATGATTATATCACCAAACCCATTCGCTCATCCGAACTTCTGGGTAAGATGCAAACCTTTCTTAACAAACAGGGATGATTTAGAATAATTCTTTGTACCGAAATTGCTATTTTAAGCCTAAACTATTCGAAAATGATTTTTCAAAAAATTTACCTTGCTTTCTTAAGCCTGGCCTGTCTATCGGGATGTAAACCAACGATTAATGAGGAAAATGACGGTAAGAATGATGGGAAGACTATTTCCGCACCCAATATTTTGTGGATTACCTGCGAAGATATGAGTCCAAGGCTAGGAGCATTTGGTGACTCCCTTGCCCGTACGCCCAATATAGATCAGCTTGCCAGAGAAGGGGTCCGTTATACCAATGTATACTCCGTTTCCGGAGTTTGCGCTCCCAGCAGAGCCGCCTTAATAACCGGACTGTATCCAACCAGCTTCGGAGCTATGCATATGCGCACCCAATCAAGGACCGCGGCAATAGACCAGGTTACGGATCCCGAAGCACTTGAAATCCCGGTATACGAAGCTGTACCGCCTCCGGAGGTAAGATGTCTTCCGGAGTTTCTAAGAATGGCAGGCTACTATTGCACCAATAATGTCAAAACTGACTATCAGTTTAAAAGTCCGCTTTCTGCCTGGGATGAGAATAGTGATACAGCACATTGGAGAAATCGCCCCGATAAAAACACCCCCTTTTTCAGTGTCTTTAATTTCACCGAAACGCACGAATCCCGAATATGGATAAATGCCGGTCTGCCACTGAATACCGATCCCGAAAAGCTTTCTTTACCCCCTTATTACCCGGAAACCAAAGCGGTTAGGGAAGATCTGGCAAGAATGTATGATAACATCGCCAGAATGGATGAAAAAGTAGGCTTGCTTTTGGCACAGCTCAAAGAAGATGGTCTTTTGGAAAATACCATTGTTTTCTTTTTCAGTGATCATGGAGATGGCACACCCCGTGCAAAAAGGTGGTTATACGATTCCGGGATAAAGGTCCCTTTGATCATTCGGTTCCCGTTTCAGGAGAGGGCCGGGAGTATTAATGACAGACTTATCAGTTTTGTGGATTTTGCCCCTACGGTGCTTAGCCTTGCGGGATTGGACCTTCCAGGCTATTTGCATGGTCAGCCTTTCGAGGGAATCGAAGAAGCGGCACCCCGTTCCTATGTTTATGCTGCCAAAGACAGAATGGATCCGGCTCTTGACAGAGCCAGGGCGGTAAAAGATAAGCGTTTTAAATATATCCGAAATTATGAACCGGAAAAACCTTTTGTTCAGTTCATTCCTTATCGTGATAATATGGCGATGATGAAAGAAATGCTGGAGTTAAACCGGAAGGGTCGTCTGGATTCAATCCAATCCCTGTGGTTTCGATCGGTCAAACCGGTGGAGGAGCTTTACGACACATGGGTCGATCCCCATGAGGTCAATAATCTTGCAGATAGACAGGATTTTGAAGGGGTCTTATCCAGATTAAGAGGGGCTCATGAAAATTGGAAGAACGAGTTTGGAGATCTTGGAGGAATTCCAGAAAAGGACCTGGTGAAAATGCTTTGGGGTGAAGAGGGCGTCCAGCCTGCCACTCAACAGGTCCAATCACGCATAGTTGGCGACAGTTTGTATCTGTCCTGTTCCACTCCCGGTGCTTCCATTGTATATAAAACCCTCAGGATTGAACAGCAAAAACCAGGTTACTGGTTTCTTTATACCGATCCCATTTATACCGGGGGTGTCGAGAAAGTGATTGCCAGGGCAAACCGCATTGGCTTTGCCCATTCTGAACCAACTGAAATTGTTATTGGACAATAATATCTACAGGAATGGAAACTAAGGAAGTTATCAGTTTCGATTGTTACGGAACCCTGATCGATTGGAAATCCGGTGTCCTTGATACCCTCGTCCCTCTTTTTGATCAGTATTTTCTCGATATTGGCCAGGAAGAGATCATTCAGCTTTTTAGCAGGTTCGACAGGGAACTCATTTCCGGTGAATATATGTTTTACAGAAACGTCCTTAAGGGGATAATGAAAAATTTCAGTCAGAAGCTAAATCTGAATCTGAATGAATACGATTTGCTTGCACTCCAGGACTCCCTCCAAAGCTGGAAACCCTTTGAAGACACCGTTCAGGTATTAAAAACTCTGAAGAACAAATACCGTATCGCAATTATATCCAATGTGGATAATGATTTGTTCGAAGCCAGCAACCTTCTGCTCGAAGTAAAGTTCGACTATGTCATAACTTCCGAGAATTGCAGATCCTACAAGCCTTCCCCGACTAATTTTATTCAGGCCCTAAAAACCTTTGATGTACCGGCCAACCGGGTGCTGCATATTGCCCAAAGCCTTTATCATGACATTATACCGACCAACGAACTGGGAGTAGACAATGTTTGGGTGAACCGGTATCAGGATCAACCTCCGGTTGACCCGCTCGAAACGCCAGGAAGGACATTGCCCGATCTGAAATCTTTACTTCAATTGCTTTAGAAGTCTTTCTCCTATTCCAAGCTGTTTCACCGGTAGATTGATATCAAAATACACTTCGTTGAATTCCCCTGATTTTTCCACTTCCGCCCTGGTATAAAACTTACCCTTATATTCAATAATACTTTCCCGTTTCGAGCTATAATTAAGCTGGGAAAGGATCTCGGGAATGTGTTCAAAAAAGCAAAGCCGGAATGCAGTTTCCGGACCTGATCCATTTCCGGATGCAAGAACCGACCTGGAAAAACCATAGTATTTATAAAGGTATTCATAAGCTTTGGCATAATCCCCCTTCTGAAAATATATTTGATAAAGCCTTTCATATAAAGGAAAGTGAACAGGGTTTTTTTGAAGGACCTCTTCAGCTATTCCGACATACTGTTCATCCAAACCATTATCCCATAGGTCTTTCAGTTCCTTATCGTAGACAAGTCTTGCCGAATAGTGATCACTCACAACAAAACCCAGGTAGAATTTATAAAAATCATGAATTCCCAGTGAAAATGGATCCCTGGTGAAAAGGATCAGCAAGGAGTCATATTCTTCCACCCTCCCGGAACCAGCTGGCGCTTCCCCTAAAAAATCGCTTGTAAATGAAACCGTATTTTCATCAATTCGGGAATAAAACTTTTCCGGGGTATTTTGAAACAAGACGGAGCTGACTAGGTAGTCGTCGAACAGTGATTTGTCCGGATGATTTTGGTAGCCATGAAGAAACATCTCAGAGGCTTTTTCATAATTGTTTCGATAATAATAGGCCAGTCCCAAAGGCAGGTAAAGTAAATGATAGCTGCTGTCCCTTACCAGTCCCAAACGGGCAATATCGACTGCATCTGCATACCGTGAATCCTTTAGATAGATCATAGCCCTGGAATAAACAGCAGTAGGATTTCCGGGTGAAATTTCAAGTGCCCTCCCTGAAACCGAATAGGCCGAATCGATTTTCCCGAGGTCAAGAAAAAGTATACTCAATCGATTCATTGTTTCAATATTCCCCGGATTCAGTTCCAGTGCCCTGGAAAAAAAGTGTATTGCACTGTCAGGTTTGCCCCCAAGATCATATAGATCACCTAAATGATAAAGGAAATTC
>CAZNFR010000079.1:0-16663 GCA_964572225.1 uncultured Bacteroidaceae bacterium | reverse complement strand
AGATGACCACGTTTTGGCCAAGGTTGCATTTTCGGCCAATCCGGGCACCGGTCATGATATGGGTAAAATGCCAGATCTTTGTTCCTTCTCCGATCTCGCATCCCGGATCGATCACTGCGGTTTCATGGGCAAAATAGGATTTGTCTGTCATACTTCTATTCAAAAAATTCGTTGATTTTTTGGGTAATAAATTCGGATTGTTCTGGGGTCAGTTCACTGTGCATGGGAAGTGAAAGGACTTCATTGCTAAGCTTTTCGGTAACCGGAAAGTCCCCTTTTCGATAACCGAGATCAAGATAAGCCTTTTGCAGATGCAATCCAAGGGGATAATAGATCATGGAAGGGATCTGTTGTGTTGAAAGGAATTCCTTAAGGGGGTCGCGCTGGTTACCGGGTACCCTGAGGGTATACTGGTGAAAAATGTGGGTTGACCAGGGCATGGTTTGAGGAAGGATGATCTCCTCCACCCCTGCAAGTTGGCGGTGATATCGTTCTGCAGCTTCGACTCTCCGTTGATTGTAGAGATCCAGGTATTTAAGTTTTACATTGAGGATGGCCGCCTGCAGAGTATCCAGGCGGGAGTTAATCCCGATAAAGTCGTAGTGGTATTTGCGCACCATACCGTGGTTGGCCATGGCTGTCATTTTTTTGGCCAGCTCATCCTTGTTGGTAAAAACGGCACCCCCGTCGCCGTATGCGCCTAAATTTTTTGAAGGAAAGAAGGAAGTGCAGCCAATTTCCCCCAGGGTACCGGCCATTTTTTTTCCCTTCGATCCCAGGAATTTTGCACCCAGAGCCTGAGCGTTATCTTCGATAAGGGTCAGGTTTTTGTCTCTGGCAATAGTGGTGAGGGACTCCATATCTGCGCATTGTCCGAACAGGTGAACGGGAATGATAACTCTGGTCCGGGAAGTGATCTTTTCCTTCACTTTTTCCGGGTCCAGGTTAAAATTCCTTTCGTCGATATCGGCCAGGACGGGGGTGAGTTTCAGGAGTTTGATCACCTCGATGGTAGAAATAAAGGTAAAAGGGGTGGTTATGACCTCATCTCCGGGCTCAAGATTCAGGGCCATCAGGGCAAGCTGGAGAGCGTCGGTACCGTTGGCACAGGGGATCGCATGAGCGGTACCCAGGTACCCGGCCAGATTGTTGGCAAAAGTGGTCACTTCAGGTCCTTTGATAAAAGCAGTGGAATCGAGCACCCTTTGCAGGGCTTCATTGATCTCATCGCGAATTGCCCCGTACTGGGTTTTCAGGTCTACCATCCGTATTTCCTCATTCATGGGCAGGAGTGTTTTGAAAAGCTAAGATAAGGATATTCAGTCATAATTTTGCTTATGTTAAATGAAAACAGTTGGTAAATTTGTTTGGACCGTACGTTCTGTGAGATTATTTTTGAATAAATTATAAACATACAGCCTTTGGCCATCCATCAATACATCAAGGACCTTCTTCTGTTTAACGAAAAGGTAGTGTTGCCCGGACTGGGCGCCATTGAATCGGAGAGGGTACCTTCCTCTGTTGATTCGGGCAAAATGATCCCTCCTTCAAGCCGTATTCGGTTTAATCCGGAGGACAGCATGGACGACCGGTTATTGCAGAACAGTGTGGCTCGTGGGGAGGAGATAGAGGAAGAGGAGGCGTCGCAGAGGATCCAGGAGTTCATCGATGAAATTCGCTTTAGTCTCAACAAATCTGAAGTGTTTGAGATTGAAGGGGTAGGCACCCTGAGCATGGATGAGGACAATACCATACGGATCTCAAAGTCGGGCGATTTTGATGAGGATCTGGACAGTTTCGGACTGGACAGTTTTGAGTTGGAGGACTCTGGGGAGGAGATGGAACTATCTCCCGATTCTGTTGATCCTGAGGAAGTTTCTGATGAGGATGAAGGGACCGTGGAGGAAATTCCGGTTGAAGAGGTTCAGGAGGAGGAAGAGAGGCCGGAGGAGGAAATTCGGTCTGAAGAGCGCGTCCCAGAAATGGAGGATGAATATCTGGTGCCCCCATCCCTGACGGAGGATGCTGAGTTACCCCGCGATAAAGAGTCAGAACCGGTAAGTGCCCCGGTCAGCGAAGGCCCGGAACCGGTGGAGGAGGATGCTCCCACAAGGGAGATCAGGCGTTCGAACCGCAATACCCTCTGGATCATCAGCGGCGGCATATTTGTTATTCTGGCGGGGTTTGTACTTTTATCCCTTTTCACCGATGTTTTTGATGACAGAATAGATCTCAACAGCATATTCAGGGGATCGGACGGAACTCTGGAGATCAATGATGACTTTAGCGGGGAGGAATCTGAGTTTGACCGTATGGTGAAGGAGATGGAGGATGAAATTGACTCGGCCACCCGCATGGAGAATGCCCTTGATCCGGGTATCGATGAGGAAGCTCCGGCTGAAGGGGCCCCGGTGGCAGAGCCGGCACCCGATTATTATCATATCATTGCGGGGAGTTTCCGGAGTGAGGCCAACGCACAGGAGTTGCAGCAGAGGTTAACCTTAATGGGGTATACCCCGCTGGTAATGGAGCTGGAAAACGGGATTTACCGGGTGAGTGCCATTTCCTTCCCTGACAAAGCAACGGCTTTGAGGGAGTTGGTCAATTTCAGGGAGAGCACCGGTATTGGAGGTGCATGGTTGATGAACCTGGATTAGTTTTTATCTTACTTCTGCGCCGTTGGATGCTTTTTCGGAGGGTACCACAAAATGCAGGCTTCCGTCGTTTTCTTCCGAAAGCAGGATCATTCCCTGGGATTCTATCCCTTTGATTTTCCGGGGTTCGAGGTTGAGCATCACGCATACTTTTTTCCCTGGCAGCTCTGATGGATCGTAATGTTCGGCTATGCCTGAAACAATGGTTCTTTTGTCTACCCCGGTATCCACCAGCATTTTGATCAGCTTTTTTGTTTTGGGCACTTTCTCGGCTTCGAGTATGGTGGCTACGCGGATATCCATTTTGGTAAATTCATCGAAGCTTACCGCTTCTTTTTGAGGTGGAACCTGTGAGGCAGCCGAATCGGCCGATTCGCGGTTCCTTACCAGTTTATTTAATTGGGTTTCGATGGCATCGTCTTCTATTTTCTCGAACAGAAGGGAAGGGTTGTTGATGGTATGTCCGGCTTTTAGCAGGCCAGTATTTGAGGCTTCCATCCAGGGAAGGTCTCCGAGATTCAGGAATTCTCTTATTTTCCGGCTACTGTCGGGGAGGAAGGGTTCGAAGATGATCCCCAGGGTGGCGGTAATCTGCAGGGATATATTGAGTATGGTTTGCACCCGATCCGGATCGGTTTTGATCAGTTTCCAGGGTTCGGTATCGGCCAGGTATTTGTTTCCCAGTCGTGCCAGGTTCATGGCTTCTTTCAGCCCTTCACGGAAGCGGAAATGGTTGAGTGCAGATTCGACCCGGGACCGGAAAAGAGCGGTTTCCCGAAGCACTTCTGTGTCCATCGCGGTAAGCTCATTGCGTTGGGGGACCTTTCCGCCGAAATATTTATGGGTAAGCACCACGGCGCGGTTGATAAAATTCCCGAGGATGGCAACCAGTTCGTTGTTGTTTCTTGCCTGGAAGTCTTTCCAGGTAAAATCGTTGTCTTTGGTTTCGGGGGCGTTGGCGCAGAGGACGTAACGCAGGACGTCTTCCTTGCCGGGAAACTCGTCGAGGTATTCGTGGAGCCAGACGGCCCAGTTGCGGGAGGTGGATAGTTTGTCGCCTTCGAGGTTAAGGAATTCGTTGGCGGGCACATTTTCGGGCAGTATGTAGGAGCCTTCGGATTTGAGGATGGCGGGGAAGATGATGCAATGGAAGACGATGTTATCCTTGCCGATGAAATGGATCATGCGGGTTTGGGGGTCTTTCCAGTATTTTTCCCAGTCGTTCGTGAGTTCGCGGGTTGCGGAGATATAGCCGATGGGGGCGTCGAACCAGACGTAGAGCACTTTGCCTTCGGCGTTATCGACGGGTACGGGAATTCCCCAGTCGAGGTCGCGGCTCACGGCGCGGGGCTGGAGTCCGTTGTCGAGCCAGGATTTGCACTGACCGTAGACATTAGGTTTCCAGTGTTTGTTTTCCTCGAGGATCCATTGGCGCAGGAAGGGTTCGTGTTTATCGAGGGGAAGGAACCAGTGTTTGGTTTCGCGAAGTTCGGGCACGGCGCCGGAAATGGCCGAGCGGGGATTTTTGAGGTCGGTGGGATTGAGGGAGGTGCCGCAATTTTCGCACTGGTCGCCGTATGCGCTGTCATGACTGCAATGCGGACAGGTACCGGTGATGTATCGGTCGGCCAGGAACTGTCCGGCTTCGGGATCGTAATACTGTTCGGTGGTTTTCTCGAGGAACTCACCCTTGTCGTAGAGTGATCTGAAGATTCCCGAGGCGGTTTCGTAGTGAACCGGGGAGGTGGTGCGTGAATAGATGGAAAAGGAGATTCCGAAACGTCGGAAGGATTCCTTGTTCATCTCATGGTACTTATCGACCACATCCTGGGGGCTCACATTTTCCTGTCGGGCCTTGATCGTGATGGGCACCCCGTGTTCATCGGACCCGCAGATAAAGAGGGCGTCTTCGCCTTTGAGTTTGAGGTATCGGTAATAGATATCGGCAGGGACGTACACTCCGGCCAGGTGTCCGAGGTGCACCGGACCATTGGCATAGGGAAGGGCTGCGGTGATGAGATGACGTTTGTAATCGATCATGCGGGGTGTTTTTTTGTACCCGGCAAAGATAATAAAAGCACCTGAATTTTAGCAGTGTGGCGGGGAAAGAAGCCGGGGAGAGTTTCGTTGGCGGTGAGCAAAAAATATGTACTTTTGAAAAAAGTAGCCCTATGATCACACCTCCTCCACTTAAGTCTGGTGATACCCTTGGAATACTAGCCCCTGCGCGCAGTGTGAATCCCGCCGAGATGGAAGCGTTTATCCGTCTTGTGGAATCCTGGGGATTCAGGATCAGGAAGGGGGATCATCTGTATGACCGTCAGAATCAGTTTGCGGGGGGTGATGAGGAGAGGGCGGCCGACATACAGCGGATGCTTGAAGATCCGGAGGTAAGGGCCATCGTGTGTGCACGGGGCGGGTACGGGTCGGTGCGGACCCTTCAGCATATAGACTTTTCGCCTTTGGAGAAAGACCCGAAATGGATTGCGGGCTTTTCGGACATCACGGTTTTTCATTCCTACCTCAACAAGTTCACGGGGGTGGAGAGTCTTCACTCGCCTATGCCCCTTACGATGGGCAGCGAGAGTGATCCCCTGAATGCGGAATCGTTCAGGAAGGCGCTGATGGGAGAAAAGCGCGGGTACAGGTGGCAGTCCCATCCACTGTGTGTGGAAGGAGAGGTAGAGGGGGAACTGGTGGGTGGAAACCTGTCGGTACTTTATAGTCTGAATGGTACGGTGCTTTTTCCGGATCTGAGGAACAAGATTCTGTTTATTGAGGAGGTGGATGAGTACCTGTATCATATTGACCGGATGATGATGAATTTTTCGCTGAGCGGGGTTTTTAACCGGATCCGGGCGTTGATCGTGGGCGGATTTACGAAGATCAACGATAATGAACAGCCTTACGGAAAGGATCATTATGAGATCATTCATGAGATCACGGATCATTATAATATTCCGGTCTGTTTTGATTTTCCGGCGGGGCATCAAAGGGAGAACCGGACGCTGATTTTTGGGCGTAAAATGCGATTAAAGGTTGAGGAGCAGGAATGCGTCCTTGAGTAAACCTTTAATTGTAGCGCTCATGACCTATCAACGAGAGACCGGCGACAAAGCCGAATCCATCATCCGGGATTACCTGGAAAACCGGGATTACCGTATCCTGGAGACCAACTGGAGGGCGGGACATAAGGAGGTGGATATTATTGCGGAGAAGGGGGGGAAGCTTATTATTGTTGAGGTAAAAAGCCGGACTGCCGGGAGGGTGGAGCGGGCATCGGACCTGCTTAATTACCGGAAGATGCGGTTTCTGGTGGAGGCTGCCGAGAGCTATATTTTTTCGAAGGACCTGGATGTGGAGGTCAGGTTTGACCTTGGGGTGGTGATTTTCCGGGTCGGCGGATACAGCATTGATTATGTTGAATCGGCGTTTATTCCCGGGGTGAACTGGTAGGGGAGGGGTTATCATTTGGTCCACCTTTTAAGTTGAACTTTAATGTTGTATATAGCTTGTGAGTTACGTGAGATTTATGTAAATTTGAAGTACAAATGCAAAATTACATAATATGTACATTCCAAGAGAGCTTGAAGGGGAGATTTTAGAGGGTGGGAAAGGATTTCCGGTTTTAACAATAACTGGTCCACGGCAATCTGGGAAAACAACTCTGATCAGGCATCTTTTCCCGGACAAAAGTTATATATCCCTTGAGAATCCTGATAATTATGAACTCGCCAAAAGTGATCCCAGGGGATTTTTGAACCGGTATCGGGATGGAGTAATTTTGGACGAAATCCAACGTGTCCCTGAGTTATTATCTTATATTCAGGGGATTGTCGATGAATATAATTCTCCGGGTATGTTCATACTCTCCGGCAGTCAGCAATTCAATCTTATGAATGGGATAACACAATCCCTGGCGGGTCGAACAGCTCTGTTTAAACTCTTTCCATTTAGTATTTCGGAGCTTGGCTCGCGCAATGAATCGAATATAAACAAGATTATTCACAAGGGTTTCTATCCGAGAATATGGGATTTGGATTTATCTCCTGAAAAGGTATATGCTGACTATTTTGAAACGTATATTGAGCGTGATCTCAGACAAATGGTTAATATTAAAGATTTGGATAAGTTTCGAAGATTTGTCAGGATGTGTTCAGGAAGAATTGGCCAGTTATTTATTGCAAATAATCTGGCCAATGAAATTGGTGTATCTGTCAATACCATCCAATCATGGTTATCCATCCTTGAGACCTCATATATTATATTTCAATTGTCTCCTTTTCATGCGAATATTAATAAGCGGTTGGTAAAGGCTCAGAAATTATACTTTTATGATGTGGGTTTAGCAACCAATCTTCTTAGAATTCGCAACCCGGAACAGCTTGATAATCACCCATTGAGAGGTTCACTTTTTGAGAATATGGTAATTGCTGATGTGGTAAAATCGAGGAGGCATAAAGGAATCATGGACAATTTTTTCTTTTATCGTGACAGCAATCAGAATGAAATTGATCTGATATTTGACAATCTTCAAACCCTCGATGCGGTGGAGATAAAGTCTTCCGAAACTTTCAACCCAGGTTTATTGAAGGGATTAAGCTATATCCGGAAGGTTTTTCCGGACAAAATCCGGAAAACCATCCTTTGTTCTGCCTCTCCTAATGAGTTGGTTTTACATGAAAACCAACTTATTCACTTTCTTAATTTATCAGCGGCATTGAATGATCGGGATAAAAATAAATGAATATGAACAACGAAGAAATCCGCGAGTACTGTATTTCAAAGCCCGGTGTAACAGAGAGTCTCCCCTTCAGTGATACTGCTCTGGTTTTCAAAGTCAGGGGCAAAATGTTCGCCCTTCTTGACCTTTCTGAGGAAGCAAGGGGCATCAGTCTGAAATGCGATCCTGAGCTGGCGATTGATCTGAGGGCGCGGTACCCTGAAGTTTCGGGAGCCTATCACTTTAGTAAAAAGCATTGGAACGGGGTTATGTTTAAAACCCTTCCGGAGGAATTGGTTAAAGAATGGATTGACCATTCCTATGAACTGGTGCGGAAGTCCCTTCCGGCTAAAGATCGTTTTTAGGAATTCTGATTGTCTGTCCTTTTCCATACCTTGCGTCCCAAAATAAGAATAGAGGTTGCGACAAGCAACAATTTTGAACATCCTTGATTATCAGAATTCTCACTCGGGCCTGATTAGTATTCATGGATGTTCCCCGCTTAGGCCGGGCAGGCAATCTGACAAACGAACATAAATGACATAAAGATGAAAAGAATATTTAATTATTTCCTCCAGGGCTTACTTTTGGTCGCTCCTTTGGGACTTACCCTGTATATTATTTACTTGCTGTTTACCTTTCTCGACGGACTGATACAGGTTTACCTTGAGAGATGGATAGGATTTCACATTCCCGGACTGGGAGTGCTGGCCATATTTATCAGCATAACCCTGCTGGGCATCCTGGGAAGATCGATTTTGTTCCGCCCTTTGGGCAGGTTTATTTCGAGGGTTCTGGACAAGACTCCTTTGCTGAAAGTGATTTATTCCTCGATTCGGGATTTGCTGAATGCTTTTGTGGGCAAGGAAAGGAAGTTCAATCAGCCGGTGCTGGTGAAAGTAAACACCATATCGGAGTTGGAGAAAGTCGGTTTTCTGACCCAGGAGGACCTGAGTGATCTGGAGATCAAGGACAAGGTTGCGGTGTATTTCCCCCATTCCTATAATTTTTCCGGGGAGCTATTTATTGTTCCCACGGAGCATGTGAAGCCCTTCAAAATGAATCCGACCGATGCCATGAAATTTGTGGTTTCGGGGGGAGTAGCCAGGGGTTGATCATCCCAGTAGGAGGTTGCAGCCCCGGAGGTCGGAATGGTCCATTCTGCCGAGAATTTCAAAGCGTTCATCGGGGAGGGATCGTCCCAGATCGGAGGTAGCTATAAAGCTGCAGGAGTAGCGGTTTGCGAGATCTATCACATTAACGGAGCCGGTTCTGCCGGCAGGCAGGATTTCCGCAGGATCATAGCTGTCGCGGATGAGGACCTTCATCCAGGGCGGGCATTCAAAGATTCCTTCTCCGCGCGACCAGGCCTGTGAGAGCAGTTCGGTCATTCCGTATTCGGAATACACGGTTTTCAGGTTCATTTCTCTTTTAAGGATGGTATGAAGCTCCTCCCGGGTCAGTTCCTCCCTTCTGCCTTTCATACCTCCGGTTTCCACTATTGTACATGAGGACAGATCGGGCGAAAGGTTTTCGGCCAGGTCGAGGAGAGCGAAGCTTACCCCGATGATCATGATTTTCAATCCGGATGATCCTGCTTTTTTGACATTTCTGAGCATCTCATCATGATCATAAAGATAAAATCCGCCGTAAGCATTATGCGAGGCTTTGATGAGTCGGTCGACCATGTATACCAGGGAGGAGTCCTCCCTTTCTAGATAGGAGGGCAGGAGTGCAAAGAAGCACCATTCTGCGGGATCCCCGAAGAAAAGCTTAAATCCGCCCAGAATACTTTCCCGGTACAGGGCAGGGTCGATTACGGGGTGGGTACTGGTGTTGGCGCCGGTGGTGCCGCTTGATCTGAAGATCAGTTCCGGCTGTGCGTTGCCGGCGATGATGGAGTGATTCTTAAACATCTCCACGGGAAGGAAGGGAATGTTTTCCAATCCGGAAATCCCGGAGGGATTGATCCCCAGGTGCTCACAGAATTCGCGGTAGACCCTGACGTTGGTATATTGGAAAAGGAACTGATCGAGGGCAGCGGATTCAAAATCCGTAATGGATGATATGGAGAAACCTTTGGGGGACATTTTGTAAAGGTAGGAAAAGAATGGGGATAGGAAGAATGGGGATATGGGGATTTGGGGATAGGATGAAAGGGGATTGAAAAAATAACGGCATTTATGCTGTTATTTTTAGGTTCGTGTCAAATTGAACCAGCGCAATCAGGCTATACCGACATTTTAGTATATTATTTCTATGGACATTGGTATTGGGAATGATCCAGCTGGCTAAGATTTATTTATCAAATATTAATGATTATTTAATTTGCTTATGATTGAATTATCTTACATTTCTTTTTTTTTCACACATAAGCAATTGATTGATTCAGAGTATGAAAGTAAGTAAAATCTTTTCTGCCTTCCCTTCCTTCATCCTCTTTCTGATCTTTTTTTTGTATTTCTTTTCATGTGGGGTTGTTTCCGATGAGAATATAAGAATGAAGGAGGTAGTATTCCAGGGGATTCGACTGAAAGTCCTGGACGATCAGACCGGGGAGCCACTCCCTTCCAGGGTGGTTATTAAAAACAGTGAGGGCAGGGTGGTTGAAAGTTATTACGATCACCTTCCCGGGATATTCACCAATGAAGATGGTACTCTTGAAATTGAGCTGAGTCCGGGAGACTATAGTTCAGAGGTTATCAGGGGTATTGATTATACTTCCACTTCATTTAGTTTTGGAATTAGGGATTCCTCCGGATATGATATTGAACTGGATCTTGAACCCTGGATTGATCTCAGAGGGAAGGGCTGGGTTAATGGTGGAGGGCATTGTCACCTGTACACCGATGTTGAGGAAGACAGCCAGTTGTTAATGAAGGTAAGGCAAATTTGCAGGGCCCAGGGAGTCGATTTTCTCTGTGCTGCACAGGGTTGGGCTGGATATGGCGATGATAATTGGTCTGAGGGGTACCAGCCTTTTTCTGACGAAAATTTTCTTTTGCATTATGGATCAGAGATGCCCAAATACCGGACAGGGCATACCTGGTGGATTGGACAGGAAAGCACCAGGGGTTATTTCTGGAATACCATGGATGAAAACTATGAGAAAAGTTATTTCAGGTCGGAGGAGGGGCATACATGGAATTTTGACGATTTGGATTTTCCTTATGTTCCCGGAACGGAGGTAGTTCAGAGGATAAGGCAAGCGGATGATGCTGTGGCAATCATGGCTCATCCTACTTCCTGGTGGTGGCAGGAAAGAGGGAATACCGCCAAGTATACAACGAATGTAGCATCTTATCTATCGTTCGGACTCCTGGCGGGGAAAATTTGGGATGGTTTGGTAATCATGGGTTATAATCATGATCACTATTATTATCAAAATCTTTGGTTCTCGGTTTTAAACGAGGGATATTTTATGCCGGCAATTTCCGAACTTGATGAAGGACCTGACCGGGATGACCGTTTTTATTACGGATCTATGAGGACCTATTATGGAATTGAAGGTGATTTCAACATTGATAAGGTTGCCAATGCGGTGAGGAAAGGGAGAACTTTTGTCAGCTCGGGACCGGTAATTTTGGGGAACATTGATGGTCGCTATCATTATGGTGATGTAGTGCCTGTTTCAGATCGGAATCACACCCTCGACATTGAGGCATTCGCTTCAGGTGAACAAGAGGAATATCTATCTTATCTAGTGATTTACCGAAATGGGGAGATTTTTAAATATTGGGATTTACGGAATGAAAAGCCCAGGATATTCAGGAAAACCCTGGAAATATCTGAAAATGAGGATTCATGGTATGTAATAAAAGCATACGGAAGGAAGGCCTGGGAAGATCCCAAATTCCTGGATATTGTAAAGGTTTGCAATAAAGAATTTGAAGGATCTTTACCTGCCAGCCATGGAGATTTGCATGACGTGTGCATTACCAGTCCCTTTTATTTCCGTAAGGCAGGATTTACCGAGCCCCTGGAACTGAAACCTCTCATTCATCTTACATTGAAGGATGATTCGGGGTATCCGGGAAAAACCTATCGCCTGGAAATTCTTTCAGCAGGCCGGGTTACCGGGTCTTTTGAATCCGGGGATCCGGAGTTTTCCTTTGAGATGCCACTTGGTTCAGTATTGAGGATTTCGGATAGGAATGGCACCACATTGTACCGGGATCTTTATCTGGATTATGAACCTCACCGGAACTTACTGGAAGAGTTAGCCAACGGCGACTGGTTAGCGAAAGCAGGAAAGGATTTTTCTTCGGGTGAAGTACCCTGGGAGGCTTTTCAGTTTAATAGGACCCGGGAGCTTTTTTCCGGATCTATTGACTGGGTTTTGTCATTCCGGATGAATGATCGTGATTTTGCGTGGGAGGAATTCGACAAGCTGTTCTCTGTTGCCCCTTGAATTGGAACTAATCTTAAAATCAAATAAATGAAGTCATTATTCAGGCTGTTGCAGGTTGTAACCATACTGATGGCGATTCTCTTCCAGGCCCGTCAGGTTCAGGGGAGTTCTTTCAAAATTCCCGGCCAGCCCGGGCCTGCCGTACTCACCGGAACAGTTACCGACGGGTCAACCGGGAATCCCATTCCCGGGGTCAATGTGTTTATTGAAGGAACCACCCAGGGTACCATTACCGATATTGAGGGTCGGTATCGGTTGGAGTTCATACGGGAGGAAGAGACCAGAATTGTATTTTCCTTTGTGGGTTATTTAAGTAAGGTACTCGGGTATGATGATCAGGAGATTATGGATATAAGCCTTGAGATGGAGGCAAAGGATCTTGATGAAGTAGTGGTTATCGGTTATGGTACGCAGAGGGCGGAGGATCTAACCGGCTCGGTGTCGGTGGTTTCTGCCAGTGATATGATCAAATCCAATGCCCCCACCATTGAAGCTGCGTTGCAAGGCCGGGCTCCGGGTGTTTTGGTTTCCAGTACCGGAGGAAGGCCGGGTTCTGGTTTTTCCGTTAAGATCCGCGGACTGGGTTCCATTAACAGTTCAACCGACCCTCTTTACATCGTTGACGGGTTACCTGTAGGAGGACTAAGTGGGTTTAATCCCGAGGATATTGAATCGGTTCAGGTTCTGAAGGACGCTTCTGCAACTGCAATTTATGGTGCGAGGGGAGCAAACGGAGTGGTCATTATAACCACAAGGAGGGGTAAAACCAATCAACCGGTCCGGGTAGATTTTTCCTCCTACTTCAAGATTGCCGATTTTCCGGTAAACCGGCGTTATGATGTCATGAACACACCTGAGTATGTTGAACTAACGAATACCGCTTATGAGCTTACCGAGCCTGGTACCCAACCCTTGATTATCAGCAGCGATTCTTTAAGACAGGCTTACGGAGACACGGATACGGACTGGCAGGAGGAATTAATGCGCACCGGATTCGGACAAAATTATTATCTGGGATTATCCGGTGGAAATGAATTTGCCAACTACAATGTTTCGGGGAATTATTATTCCGAAGAAGGAGTGATGATCAATACGGATTTTGAAAGGATCAATCTGAGGGCAAATTCCGATTACCGTTTGTTTAATGACCGGCTGAAAATAGGAGAGTCCATTCTGATTAGCCGCACCAGGGATCATGGCAGTACAGGTGGACAGGGCAATAAGTGGGTAATGGCCACATTGATTACCCCCATTATGCCGGTTTATGAATCAAAAAACATGGGAGGGTTTGCAGGTCCTACCGATAGTATCAACGGGAGAAACGAACAGACGAATCCGGTAGGTGAACAGTTATTGAGAAATGAAGATGTTACCAATACCCGGGTACTCTCAAACCTGTATGGTGAACTCACGCTTTTGGAGGGGTTAAGTTATAAGGTCAATATAGGATTAAGCTATGGAAGTGCCAGGGTTACCCGCTGGATCCCCGAGTATGAGTTGGGTAATATCGGAAACCGATCCAATGCTGTGTCTTCCCTTTATGAACAGGGAACGGACTACAGACAGTTTCTTCTTGAAAATCTTTTAACGTTTGACCGGAGCATCAAGGAGCATAACTTCACCCTGGTTGCCGGGCATGTTTATCAGAAGGATTACAGCGACATGTTCGGAGCCACGGGACAGGAATTCAGGGATATGTCGAAGCACACCCTTGCTCAGGCGGAGATAGCTTCAAGTCTTAATTCTTACATCAGCGAGCATATCATTGACTCTTACCTTGCCAGGCTTATTTACGATTACAAAAGCAAGTATCTCGTTACGGCGAGTATACGAAGGGACGGCTCCTCCCGTTTTGGCCCTGAAGGTGAGCGATACGGTAATTTTCCTTCTTTCTCCCTGGGATGGAAAATGAACGAGGATTTGTTAAGAAATGTGGATCAGATAAGCATGCTTAAGCTGAGGTTTGGCTGGGGGCACACCGGAAATATGAATATTGGCAATTATGTTTACGATACCTACCTGCTTAGACCTGATGCATCAAGGTATCTTTTCGGGGAGGATGAGACCGTTTACCTGGGGGCCACCGACCTCCGGAGTACGGGGAATCCCGAGATACAATGGGAGCACTCCATCACTACCAATATCGGAATGGATTTGAGTGCTTTCAGGAATAAACTGGAAATGAGTGTTGAATACTACATAAAAAACCAGGACAAGATGCTCACTACCATTGAGTTGCCCATGTTACACGGTAAAGATTGGGATGATCCCAATTCCAATCCCTGGTATAACCTGGGGGATGTTCAAAACAAAGGATTTGAAATGAATATTCTTCACCGGAATACCCGGGGAAAATTCAGATACAGCCTTGGAGGAAATATCACGACAATCAAGAATAAGGTGATTTCCCTACCCAATTCCA
The DNA here is from genome assembly GCA_964572225.1 of uncultured Bacteroidaceae bacterium. Classification (GTDB taxonomy): domain Bacteria; phylum Bacteroidota; class Bacteroidia; order Bacteroidales; genus CAZNFR01. The sequence continues at coordinate 2,453 of CAZNFR010000079.1, read as the reverse complement.
ATCCTATTTTCACCGATTATACCATAACCACCGAGGGGCATACCATTGGAAGTTTCTTTGGATATGTTGCAGACGGCATCTTTCAGAGTCAGGAGGAGGTTGATAATCATGCAGAGCAGGATGCGGTTCCGGGAGACATCCGGTTTAAAGATATTAATCAGGATGGAAGGATCACCAGCCTTGACCGGGTGATCATTGGAAAACCCCTGCCCGATTTCACTTACGGGTTAACATTCGATCTTGGGTACCGGAATTTTGATATGGTGGTATATCTCTATGGGATGCAGAACCTGGATGTATATAATCAGCATTATAGTTTCATTGGATTGGCCACAGACCGGGAATCGAAAGATTTTAACAAGTTGAGGAGTGTCAGCAATTACTGGACAGAAACCAATCCCGTCAGCGATCAGACGAGGTTGAGCACCAAGGACACAAATTACAATGCCCGGATCTCGACCTGGTTTACAGAGGATGCTTCCTTTTTGCGTATACAATCTGTACAGCTGGGTTATCAACTTCCCGAAAGGCTGGCCACCCGTTTGAGCTTTGAAAATCTGCGCCTCTATGTCAATGCGCAGAACCTGTATGTATTTACAAAGTACCGCGGTTACGATCCGGAAGTAGGAAGCAACAATGTGCTGAGGATGGGAGTGGATGAGGGGTATTATCCCATTCCCCGCAGTTTTATAGTGGGGATCCAGGTAACTATTTAATCCATTTGAAAAGCAAGGAGTTATGAAAAAGCTAGTAGGTTTATTAATAGTAACAGTTTTAATTTCAGGATGTTCTGAAGATATCTTGAATATTGAAAATCCAAATGCCCTGACCCAAAATGACTATTACACTACGGTTGATCATGCGCATCAGGCTGTGGTTGCGTGTTACGATGCCCTCAAGGGAAACGGCTTATACGGGCTAAGGTTGCCATGGATGAGTATTGCCATGGGTGATTTTGGGGTATATGAAAAGCCCAGTTATGAAGAAATGATTTACACGGTTGATAGTGAAGATGTTAAGTTTATCTGGGGGTATGCTTACCGCGGGGTTGCCAAATCCAATCTTGCCCTTGAGAAGATTGAACAAATAAAGGACCCTTTGTTAACGGAAGATCTGAGAAGAAGACTTATGGGAGAGGTAAAGTTTCTCAGAGCGCTGTATAATTTCATTCTGCATACCCGTTACTATGAGGCCCCTCTGATAACAACTGTGATCACCGACATGCAGGCCACCTTCGGAAACTCCACCTGGGCCGATTTTCTTGAACAGATTGAGAAAGATATTTTGGGATATGAAAATGTATCAGGAGAATTTATACCCGGGGCCGTTGATCTTTTACCCGTTTCCTATGGGTCTGAAGATGCAGGAAGGGCTACGATGGGGGCTGCCTATGCCTTGCTTGGCAAAACCTATCTTTATCATGAGGATTGGGAGAAAGCCAGGGAATATTTTTTGAAGGTAACGGAACTTGAGGGGATTTATGAGTTGACCCAGGCACAGGGAACAGATTCCACTGACTATATTTATGCCTATCTGTCCAATTTCTCTTCGGAGGATCTTGTCCATAAGGGGAGGTATTATAAGGCTGAAAACAATAAGGAGTGCATTTTTTCCATTCAGTTTGCCAGCACGGAATTCGTGAGGAACCAATACCTGCCCGGTTGGATGACTGATGGTACGGTTCTTTCTGCCTACAATGGAATTAACGGATGGAGGAATACCTCTGCTTCGGCTGAGTTTGTAGCCTTATTTGAGGCCACAAACGGTCATCCATCCGGTTGTAAGCGGGATCCCAGGTTGTACGGATCCGTATATGTTCCCGGGGATACCATTACCCCTAAGAAAGACAGTCCGTATTATGTACCCTTTAATCCTAAAGCCCATTTACTGTCCCATATAAATACAGGATACGGGATCAAGAAGTATCTTTATCCCTTGCATGAATCGATTGCTGCCCCCTTTAATGCCCCGCAGGACTGGCGTTTACTTAGGTATTCTGAAGTATTGCTTATGTTGGCTGAAGCGGAGTTCCACCTCAATGGCAGCAGCAATCTTGCCCTGGATTGCATTAACCGGATCCGTGTGCGGGTTGGGCTGGAGCCGGTTACTGAAGTGACTGCGGCTGTGATCGTGCAGGAAAGAGCTTGTGAACTGGGCCTGGAAGCGGAGCGGTTTTGGGATCTTGTGCGTTGGGGAAGAATAGGGGGAGAATGGCCATCACCGGAAAATTTCATCCCTGGATTTGTCATAGGGAAGCATGAGTTTCTTCCAATTCCAACTTACGATTTAACTAAAATGCAAGGGAAGCTGATCCAAAATCCGGGCTGGTAGGAAGTTTTTATATTGAGTATTTAGCCAGAATCCAGGCACAAAACCGGGAAAAATTTTAGGGGTTTAGGGGTTAAGAGGTTTAGGGGTTAAGAGGTTAAGAGGTTTAGGGGTTTAGGGGTTTA
>CAZNFR010000078.1:0-16870 GCA_964572225.1 uncultured Bacteroidaceae bacterium | reverse complement strand
TCATCCCGCTAAGCGGTTTTTTTTCAGGCTTGTCCTGAAAAAACGTAGTATCTTATCACTCAAATCTTGACACTTTTTGGCAAAATATTATTTACGGAACGCTGCATCACTTATCCTATAAGCATCACAGAAGGGTAAAATTGAATCCTATTTTTACCTTTTTGGTTCTGGCTTGTCCAGGTTGGGGGTTTAGGAGTTTAGAGGTTATATCCCCAAATCCCCAGATCCCCAGATCCCCACTCTTCCTATCCCCAAATCCCCAGATCCCCATTCTTTCTATCCCCATTCTTCCTATCCCCAAATCCCCAAATCTCCAAATCCCCATTCTTCCTATCCAAACTGCCTCAAAAACCTAAGGTCATTTTCAAAGTACAACCTAAGATCCCTCACTTGGTATTTCAACATAGCCACTCTTTCTATACCCATACCAAATGCGTATCCAGTATAGAGATTGGGATCAATTTTGTTGTAAGCCAAAACATTTGGGTCGACCATTCCACATCCCAGGACCTCTAACCAACCGGTATATTTACAAACATTGCAGCCCTTACCTCCGCAAAGAAGGCAGGATACATCCATTTCAGCAGAAGGTTCGGTAAAAGGAAAGAAGGATGGACGCAAACGGATCTCAACATCCTGTCCAAAGATTTCCCGGGCAAAATACAAAAGGGTTTGCCGAAGATCGGCAAAGGAAACATCCCTGTCAATGTATAGGCCCTCTATCTGATGAAAGATACAATGTGCTCTGGCTGAAATGGCCTCATTTCTGAAAACCCTTCCCGGACAGACCACGCGAATCGGGGGTTTCTGGTTCTCCATTACCCTTACCTGGATGGAAGAGGTATGAGTTCTTAATAAAATGTCAGGATCCTTATCAATGAAAAAGGTATCCTGCATATCCCTTGCAGGGTGTTCGGGAGGAAAATTTAAGGATGAGAATACATGCCAGTCGTCTTCAATTTCCGGACCTTCGGCCACCGGAAACCCGAGTCTGGCGAATATGTCAAGGATTTCCTTGCGAACGATAGAAATAGGATGCCTTGTTCCCAGTTTCAGAGATTTTCCGGGGAGACTGGTATCAATCCCGGTACTAGCTTCTTCAACCGGAGCTGAAAGTTTTTTGAGATAATTAACTTTTTCCTGAGCTTCAGTTTTTACAATGTTCAGGAGTTTTCCAATTTCCCTTTTCTGTTCATTGGGAATGGTCCTGAATTCATCAAAAAGTCCTGAGATAATTCCTTTTTTCCCCAGATATTTAATTCTGATTTCTTCGGCTTTTTGAGCTTGTACATCGTCTATTTCCTTGATCTCTTTTAGGAGGTTGTTTAGTTTCTCAAGCATAATTTTAACCTTAACTAATGAATTATTGTAACGATAAAAGTCCCGAATCGAATTTGCAAATTAGAAATGTAAGCGTGAGCGAGAAATTTCTTCAAAGCTTAAGCTTTATTTACTTATCATTTCTATGGTGTATTCAATATCCGTAAGAGGTCTGTTGTAACTGTCGACCGGAACCGCAGCTATACGATCGATAACGTCAAATCCTTCCACCACTTCTCCAAAAACGGTATATTCACCATCCAAATGAGGAGAACCCCCTATGGTGGTATAAACTTCTATCTGTTCCGATGTAAATGGTGCATGCCTTCCCATGGAAACAAAGGCATCCAGCTGGTTTTTGCTAAGAACCTGACCTTGTACAATATAAAATTGGGAACCTGAAGAACGTTTTTCAGGATTTACGGCGTCCCCTTTTCGGGCTGCGGCAAGAGCCCCTTTTTTGTGATAGTGATTTTCCCTGAACTCTGCCGGGATTGTGTATTCAGGACCACCCATGCCCAGCATTTCGCCTTTATCCGCATTTTTTGAATTGGGATCACCCCCCTGAATCATAAAATTTTGAATCACCCTATGAAACAACTGTCCGTCATAATACCCTTCAGAAATAAGCTTAAGAAAGTTCTCACGATGCCTGGGCGTGTCCTCATAAAGCTTAATGAGAATGTCTCCATGGGTTGTACTGATCTTCACCAAATCCTGGGAATTGACGAGGATGGATACACTTAACAGAAAGATTGTAATAATGCTTTTCATGGGTTTTGTGTATGTTAATAAATAAGGTTATTCAAAGTTGCATTCATTACATATTCTGCAAAGGTATAACATTGTTAATTAATTGACTAATTCCTCAATAGAGATCACAAACCTGCTCATCTTATATGAACCGGAATGCAAAAATGCTTTTTATTCGTTCAAAATTTGTTAATTAAGGAATAATTTTTTGCAAACTTTACCAGGGGGTTATCGTGGTTTGTGTAAATTATGCAAAGCAACCTTCATTGCTATGAGGTTGTTAATTAATATCTTTAGTGTTTGAATATTGATTGGGAAGTGAATGCCCTGGTGAGCCAAACCCAATGTTCAGATCATGAATAGTAGTAAAATATTGGGATAAATGAAAATATACATTTGGAAATGATTATAAGATAAGTGTTTAACTCATGTTTGAACTATGAAAATAGCAATCATTGGAGGAAGTGGTTTTATAGGATCCAATCTTAGGAGGGAATGGAAAAATCATGATCTGACCATTATCAAAGGTCGTGATATTTTGGCGGCTGATGGGTCCCGGTTGAAAGAATTGGTCAGCGGACAGGATATACTTATAAACCTGGCTGGAAAGTCCGTATTCGGTTACTGGACAAGAAAAAGAAAGAAAATGATATGGAGTAGCAGGGTGGAGTTGACCGGGAAGATTGTTGAGGTGATGAGGCAAAGTGAGAGTCCACCGACACATTTTATTAATGCCTCTGCCGTTGGGATTTATGAGTCGGAATCAGAGGTTTCGGAAAGTAGTGGCTGGTATTCAAATAACTTTTTGGCAGAGGTGGTTAAGAACTGGGAGAAAGAAGCCTTTAATGCTAAGGATGTTTGTGAAAGGGTTACACTTATTAGAATTGGAGTGGTTCTTGGAAAGGAAGGAGGCATGTATAGCTTAATGAGGAATCTCGTTAAATGGAACCTGGGAGCTTACTTCGGTAAAGGAGAACAGTCCCTTTCGTTCATATACATTCGTGATCTTGTCAGGGCCATCGATTTCATCATTGATAATCGAATGGATGGTATCATAAATCTCACTGCTCCGGAATACACGAATTACCGGACGTTTATGTCGGTTTTGAAAGGAAGGTTTAAATCATTCATTCTTTGGCCCATTCCCGAATTTCTGATAAAGACAGGGCTTGGGGAGATGAGTGTGATGGTTCTGGAAGGACAGAGAGTCAGACCTGGCAAACTCCTGGAAAAAAGTTTTAACTTTGAAGCACCTACTATCCAGGAGTGCATTAAAAAAATTGAAAACCCTTGAACTATCTGAAACAACTTGCCGGACAAACGGCAGTGTACGGTGTCGGTATAGTTGTCCCCCGTCTGCTAAACTACATAATTCTTACTCCTTTTTATACCCGTATTTTTAGTCCTTCCGAATATGGGATCATAACAGAGTTATATGCCTATGTAGTTTTTCTAATCGTTATTCTTACCTACGGAATGGAAACGGGCTTTTTCAGATATGCAGATAAGGAAGCTGAGAATGACGATGTTTACAAGACTTCCTTAGTTAGCCTTGCTTTTACTTCTTTGTTATTTATTGCCGCTGTGTTTTTGTTAATTGAGCCTGTAAGTAGAGTACTACAATATCAGGATAACAAAGAATATATTCAATTACTTGCGGTGATTGTCGCACTCGATGCATTTACCGCAATTCCTTTTGCACGGATCCGCTTGAAGAATAAAGCTTTGAAATATAGTATGATCCGTTTGGCAGAGGTCAGTGTAAATGTAGGTGCGAATATTTTTTTCCTGGTTTACTGCAGGGATTACTACAATGAGAAGGAATGGATTGAAAGGATCTACCATCCTGATATTAAGGTAGTATATGTATTAATCAGTAATCTTCTTGCAACGGGTGTAAAAACGCTTTTATTATCGGGAGAGATTTTTTTGGCTTTAGGACGTTTTAGCCGTAGCATCCTGAACACCCTTTTGAAGTATTCCGCACCTTTATTGATCGCCGGACTTGCCGGTACTGTGAATGAAGCCATCGATCGTATTTTGTTAAGAAGACTGATACCGGCCGGTGACAATCCTTTGGAACAGCTGGGTATCTATGGTGCGAATTACAAATTGGCAGTCCTTATGACACTTTTTATTCAGATGTTCAGATTTGCTGCCGAACCATTTTTTTTTAGTAAGAAAGAGGAAAAAAATGCCAAAAGGGTATATGCTGACGTGATGAAGTACTTCTTCATTTCCGCTATGCTCATATTTTTAGGCGTTACCCTGTTTATTGATATTTTTGTTTATTTTATCGGACCAGATTTCCGTTCCGGAATGCATGTGGTTCCGGTTATTCTGATGGCAAACCTTTTTATGGGGATTTTCTTTAATCTTTCTATTTGGTATAAGCTTCAGAATTTGACCCTATATGGGGCTGGAATCGTGAGTACGGGAGCTGTTGTAACTTTCCTGATTAATTACTTTTTCATACCGAAATACGGATATGTGGCATCCGCATGGAGCCATTTTATTAGTTATGGTATCATGGTTCTGCTAAGCTATTTCCTGGGTAAACGGCATTTTCCTGTTAATTATGATGTTAGGAGGATACTCCTTTATGGCATCGCGGGTACAGCATTGTATTATCTAGACAGATTTGCCTCGATTGATTCGGTTATACTCTCCTATTTGGCCAAAAGTGGAATGATTTTAGGATATTTGTTGTTTATTTATGGACTGGAAAAAAGAAGGAATACAAAAAGGAATGCAATTTGAAGGAATACCAAGAGAAATCATTTAAAAACTAGTATAGTGAAAATTAGAATAGTTAATAAGTCCCGTCATTCGTTACCAGAATATAAAACTGCATTTTCAGCAGGAATGGACCTTTATGCAAATCTTGACCAGGATCTTATTTTGAAGCCTCTGGAAAGAGCATTGATCCCTACCGGTATCTACGTAGAATTACCAGAAGGCACCGAAGCACAGGTTAGGCCACGTAGCGGACTTGCTTTGAAAAGCGGTATTACAGTGCTTAACACACCTGGAACGATTGATAGTGATTATCGAGGGGAGGTTGGTATCATATTGATCAATTTGAGTAAAGAAGATTACCGTGTTAAGGATGGTGAACGTATCGGCCAGATGATTATTGCGAGGCATGAGAAAGCCGAATGGATTGAAGTTGAAGAGCTTAACTCTTCAGAGAGAGGAGTGGGAGGTTTTGGACATACCGGGAAAGAATAGAAAGAAATGATGTACAGAATAAAATACCTGATCTTTTTTTTAATTTTCGTTTTACCTGCTAAGGCCCAGGAAGAGACTACGTTTGAATATGCCCTGATAGAGGCATCACGGCAAAAGCTGATTGGAAATCTTACCGAAGCGATACGGTTATACAAAGGATGTTTGGAAATCAATCCGGGTTCCGGAGCAGTTAACTATGAGCTTGGTAATATATTCATTGCACTGGAGGAAGAGACTGCCGCATTGTCCTATCTTTTAACCGCTTATGAAGCTGACCCTTCTAATTATTGGTATATACTTGCCTATGCCGAAGGTCTGAAGTTAAACGATTTATCAAAGGAGGCCGTCGGCATATTACGAAAAGCCGTGAAAGAAAATCCGGATATTCGTTTGCAAATTGCTCTTGCCGAGAATTATCGAATTATTGGGAAAAGTAAAGATGCTTTAAAGATTTTGGAAGAAATTGAAGACCGTCACGGTCTGTCAGAGTTTCTTATTATACAGAAGGCTGATATATACAAAGATTTAGGAGAAATAAGGAAGGGGGAAGAGGAGTTAATTAAGCTTATTGGGGTTATGCCTGAATCCGCTGAAGTTTATATACTCGCTGCTGAATTTATGGATGAAAGTGGTTATAAGGAAGAAGCACTTAAGTATTATAAATCTGCGCTGGAAGTGGATTCTATGAATATTTTTGCCCTTACAAACCTGGCAGACCATTATAATTCAGCCGGTGATTATGGGATGGGCTTAAGCTATCTCTATCGAGCATTTCAGTTGGACGCTATTGAGGTAGATAAGAAAGTAAATGCCTTAATGTATTTTTTTACTGACGATGAGCTATTCAAGGCAAATTCAAATCAGTTAGCCGGACTGATTTTCCTCTTGGAAAATAAGTATCCCGAGAATATAAATGCTCTGACAATGGCCTATGATTTTTATCGTCAGGTGGATGACTCCAAAAGCGCTTATAAGGTTATTAACAATATTCTTAGCCTTGAAAAGGATAAGTATCTTTATTGGCAACAGGCAGTGTATACAGCTTCTGTGGTACAGGAATTTGATGACATAATTCGTTTGGTTGATGAAGCCAAGCGACTTTTCCCTGGAAGAACAGATCTTGATATTTTTGTGGGACTGGCCTACTTACAGAAAGAAGATTATGAACAAAGTTATTCAGTGCTTAAAGCCATATATAAGCCAGGGGATATATCGGGTTACAATCTGCAGGTATTAACTTTCCTGGCTGAATCTGCTTATAAAAAGGGCATGACTGAAAGTGCCTTTCAATATTTTGAAAGTATATTGGAGGTAGAAGAAGATAATTATCTGGTTATGAATAATTATGCTTATTACCTTTCGCTGGAAGATAAACTTTTGGAAAGGGCCAAAGAGTTAAGCTACCGAACCATTGTTCAATTCCCTGAAAATCCGGTATATTTGGATACTTATGCATGGATTTTATTCAAGATGGGTGATTTTACCAATGCTCTTGATTATATAGAGAGAGCTTATGCAGAAGAAAAGGAAGATGCTGATGTACTTTTTCATTACGCGGAAATACTCCGCAAGAACGGTATGAAGGAAAAGGCTTTGGTTTACCTTGAGAAATCCCTGGCTGCAGGCTACGATGAAGAGGAAATAAAAAGAATAAAGGATGAGATGCAGGATTGATTATTTTGTTGGGTTTTTGCTTTTAGCTTTGGTCGGTGGAATATCAACTTCCTGTCGGTCATTAAGGATCAATCGCGTAGGCATTACGACAGAGAAAGAGATCCGGTCTGAGCTTAGCAAAAGGATTGAAGAAAAGAAAAAGGAAAAATATCTATTGGCAGAGAATGCATCTTTTGAATACATAGCAGAGAATACCCTAAGAGGAAGATTGACATTTTATGCTGAAAGAGAAAGTAGCATATTTATCTCAGTAAAAATGCTGGGATTCGAAATGGTCAGAGCTGAGATAAGTAAAGATTCAATAAAGTATATTAACAGACTTCGAAAAGAATTTTATTTTGGACCATATAAAGAAAAAGAGCTGAATTACCTACCCGGAATGGAATTTGACGAAGTTATGGATTTCATTTTTACGGGTTTTATAAATTTACCTAACGGAATAGAAAGAGGATATATTCGGGATTTTGACATCCGGGAAGATAAGATTATATATGATAAGGTTTTGGAAGAGGGAAGAAGGATCGTTAATTCATACAGTTTATCAGAATTGAGGTTAACAGAAGCGGTGATTACGGATTATCCAAACGAGTTTCTTGCTGAGCTTGAATTAAAAAGAGATTACGGATTATTGCAGGAGATAAATGCAAATTACAGTTTAAAGGGAAACCTGGGTGTATTGAGGGTGACCACGGGTAAGATAAGCTATGAAAAATACAAAAATACCGACTTCCGTATAGGAAAAAATTATGAAGAACTGGAACGTTTGTTTTAGATCTGTTATAGTCTTATGGGTTTTAATTTCGCCTGAAATAAGTGCACAAACACGTCAAGAGCTTGAGAAAGAACGAAATGAAAATCAGGCGAAGCTTAAAATGAGTATGGAATTGTTGAACGATACCCGGGAGGAGAGGAAGGTAAATATTAATCAGCTTAGCATTCTTCAGAGGGGAATTAATTATCGGGAGGCTTTAATTGAAGGATACAGGAAAGAAGTAGATTTGCTAGATATGGAAATAGAATCTATTAACCGAAGGATTGAGGACAATATCAAGACATTGGAAGAAGTTAAGGAACGATACTCAGCCGTTATCAAAGCTGCTTATAAGTACAGGGAGGAAAATTACGTACTAATGTACTTATTGTCATCGGAGGATATAAATCAGGGATACCAGCGAATTCGCTATTTGCGGTATATTAATGATGCAAGAAAAAAGTTGTATCTTGAGATTGAACAATTGAATGATAGTTTGTTACTAAGACAAGAGGAGCTTAAAGAACGAAAAGAAGAAAAGAACAATCTGCTTACCAATCTCCAAACTGAAAATCGGAAGCTGGTTAACGACAGACAAAAAACAAATAATCTGGTAAGCCAGCTTCAGAAGAAAGAAAAAAAATTGTTGGACGAAATTAGAAGAAGGGAAGAGGTTGAAAACAGAATAGCCAGAGAGATACGTAGCCTAATAGAAGAGGAAGCTCGAAAAGCCGCAAGGGAAAACAGAGCCAATCTTTTAACACCGGCGGAAAGAATTATCTCAGAGAATTTCGCAAAGAACAAGGGTGGATTACCCTGGCCAACAGAAACAGGAATCGTGACTGGAAGTTTCGGAGAAAGAAGGCATCCGGTTTTAAAGGAAGTTACCATTAAAAGTAATGGTATAGATATCAGTACAAAAGAGGGATCGGAGGTTAGGGCAGTATTCAAGGGAGAAGTAACCAAAGTGGTTGCAATTTTGGGTGCCAATTATACTGTAATCATCAAACACGGAAATTTTCGAAGTGTTTATCAAAATTTAGTGGATGTAAGGGTGAAAGCTGGAGATCAGGTTGAGACCAAAGACATCATTGGAAAGGTTTATACAGATGATAATAGGGAGACCCAAATACATTTTGAAATTTGGAATGAGATGGAAATTCAAAACCCTGAAATTTGGCTTAGCCGGTAATTTATTTTATACAAAAGAGAAACTTTTTTTAGTGTAAAAAGTATAAGAACGAGGTATGACTCTAGACATTCAAAGCATGAGGAAAAGTATGAAAATTAAATCCAATGTAGATAATCTAAGACTCGTTGAGAAATTCGTGGATGAGTTATCCTCGGAATTAAAACTCAGCGATGAAATCTATGGAAATTTATTAATAGCTACACTGGAGGCCGTAAATAATGCAATAATCCATGGCAACAAACAAGATGATAATCTTGAAGTAAGTATTGACATGGAAAGAAATGATGATGGGCTTTTCCTAATAATAAAAGATCAGGGGAAAGGATTTGATTATAAAAATATTCCAGATCCAACTGCTCCTGAGAATATAGAAAAGATCAACGGACGGGGTGTTTTTTTGATGGAAAGACTAAGCGATGAATTAGAGTTTGAAGAAAATGGAGCTACCGTCAAAATGAAATTCAACACCGGAGTTTAATGGCTGTATGGTTTCATGACCAGAATTCAGGTGCAATTATAACAAACAAGAGAATTCTTAAATCCTGGATTTATACAACAATAAAACAAAGCGGTAAAGTCCCAGGGGACATCAACGTAATTCTTACTACAGACCAGCAATTACTTTCAATCAATAAACAATTTCTCAACCACGATTACCTAACCGATATTATTACCTTCAATTACAATGAGGGTAAATTTGTTTCCGGAGATCTCTATATTTCATTTTTGAGGGTAAAAGAGAATGCCAAGGCAATTGGTGAGGAAATGAATAGTGAGCTTAAACGGGTAATTATTCACGGGATTTTGCATTTATTGGGTCAAAACGATAAGAGCGATGAAGAAATAGTTGAGATGCGCAGAAAAGAAGACCAGGCACTTTCCCTTGTTAAGAACCTTATAATTATTCCACAGTAGAACATTTACACTTTTTATTCGTTAAATTTGCAGCAAATTCGAAAGAGTATGATGCAAAATTACGATGTTATTGTGGTGGGAGGCGGACATGCGGGCAGTGAAGCTTGTGTAGCTGCTGCAAATATGGGATGTAGCGTTTTGCTGATTACAATGGATATGACCAAGATCGCCCAGATGAGCTGTAATCCTGCCATGGGAGGAATTGCCAAAGGACAGATCGTAAGAGAAATTGATGCCCTCGGAGGATATAGCGGCAGAGTTTCCGATTATTCCATGATACAATTCAGAATGCTTAACCGTAGTAAAGGTCCGGCATTATGGAGTCCTCGTACACAAAACGACAGAATGATTTTCAGTCAGCGTTGGAGAGAAATGTTGGAAGAAACTCCAGGAATAGATTTTTGGCAGGATCTGGTTACATCGTTGATCATTGAGAAGAAAACCGTAAAAGGTGTTAAAACAAAATTGGGCGTTTCCTTTTACGCTACAACCGTTATCCTTACCAATGGAACCTTCCAAAACGGATTGATGCATGTTGGAAGAAATAAGATTGAAGGTGGTAGGGCATCCGAACCCGCCAGTAAGGGCTTAAGTGAGCAATTGAAGGATTCCGGATTCGAAGTGGGTAGGATGAAAACAGGCACACCAGCGCGTCTTGATGGAAGAACCATTGATTTCTCAAAAATGATTGAACAGATCGGGGATAAAGAGGACAGAAAGTTTAGTTTTCTCGATTACAAAGTAGATTATACAAATCATCAAAGTTGTTGGATTACCTACACGAATCTGGATGTACATGAGGAGTTACGAACCGGACTGGAAGATTCACCCATGTATAACGGAACCATTCAAAGCATAGGACCGAGATATTGCCCTAGTATTGAAGATAAAATACATACGTTTGCAGATAAGGATCAGCATCAACTTTTCCTTGAACCTGAAGGACGCAATACCGTTGAATATTATTTGAATGGGTTTTCATCCAGTCTACCCCTCGAGGTTCAGTATAAAGCCATGCGAAGAATTGCAGGATTGGAAAATGTTAAAATTTTCCGTCCGGGTTACGCTATAGAGTATGACTATTATCCTCCCACCCAATTAAAGCATAGCCTTGAAACCAGATATATCCAAAACCTTTATTTTGCCGGGCAGATTAATGGAACAACGGGTTATGAGGAAGCCGGAGCACAAGGAATCATAGCAGGAATCAATGCCGCAATGAAAGTGAAGGAAGAAGGAGAGTTTATTCTTGGACGAGACCAGGCTTATATCGGGGTTCTTATTGACGACCTAATCACCAAGGGTGTTGATGAGCCTTACCGAATGTTTACCAGCAGAGCTGAATACCGCTTATTACTCAGACAAGATGATGCAGACGAAAGACTAACAGAATTATCACATTCTATTGGATTTTCCAAGAATGACAGATTTAGTCTTTTAAAAGAGAAAAGAGAACATATTGAAAGAATTCTTGGAATATTAAAAAACGAGAGCGTTTCTCCAGATGTCATAAATCCTTATCTGAAAAGTATAGAGTCTAGTCCGATTAACCAAAAAATGAAATCTATTGAAATAGTAAAAAGACCAGGGGTAACTCTGATTGACCTTAAAAACTTCCTCGTACCTTTAAATAGCTATTTTGAAAAACTTGATTCACGAAAGATAGAAATATTTGAATCGGCAGAAACTAGAATTAAATACGAAGGATACATCGACCGAGAAAGAAAAATGGCTGACAAAATGAAGAGGCTGGAAGAAATTAAACTGAATGGTCATATAGATTATCATAGGTTAAATTCACTTTCCACAGAAGCAAGACAAAAACTTAGCAAACATCAACCCGCAACCCTGGGTGAGGCAAGTAGAATTTCCGGAGTATCCCCGGCAGATATAAGTGTATTGCTAATTTATATGGGTAGATAAAAATGTTCCACGTGGAACATGTTCCACGTGGAACCAAATTTTATAATTCTGCAAAGAGTAGAGGGAAATATTGTTGATATTTTCAATAAAGATATAAACCCCGGAAGAATATCCTTCGATGGCGGCAAAATTGTAGAAATTGAAAAAATTGCCAACCCCCAATCCGATCAATTTATTATTCCAGGTTTTATCGATTCCCATGTGCATATTGAAAGCAGCCTAATGCTTCCGATGCACTTTTCAAAACACGCACTTCGTTACGGTACCATTGCAGTCGTTGCTGACCCACACGAGATTGTCAACGTTCTCGGAATTCCCGGTTACGATTTTATGGTTGAGAATGGGAACAGGGGAGAGATAAAATTCTTTTTTTCTGTACCTTCCTGCGTACCCGCAACTCCTTTTGATAATTCAGGCTCTGTTCTGAATTCATCCGAAGTTGAAGATCTGATTTCACGATATTCGGATATTGTTCCTTCCCTTGGAGAGATGATGAATTTTCCTGGAGTCCTACATGGGAATAAGGAAGTTCTCAATAAAATAGAGATCGCAAAGAAATATGGAAAGGTTATTGACGGACACGGACCCGGGCTAAGCGGATTGGATTTGAAAAGATACTATGAGTCTGGTATTAGCACCGATCATGAATCGGACTCTCTTGAAGAAGCGGTCGAAAAACTGGAGATGGGAATGAAAATTCAGATTCGACATGGGAGCGCTGCCAGTATCTTTCATACATTGATTCCACTGATAGAGGCTTATCCCGATCAGTTAATGTTTTGCTCTGACGATATTCATCCCGATGTATTTGCCAGGGGGCATATTGATTATATGGTTAGAGCTGCCATTCAAAACGGACAGGATGTTTTCAATACACTGAGGATAGCATCCCTTAATCCAGTAGGTCATTATGGCCTGGATGTGGGATTGTTAAGAATAGGTGAGCCTGCAGATTTTTTGATTGTAGATAATCTTTGGGATTTTTCAATTCGGGAAAATTTCATTCAGGGTGTACCGCATATTTCTGAATCTGAAAAAATGGAGACCAATGAGGAAGTAATGAAGGTAAATCGGTTTTATATGAATCGAGTAGGAAAGGAATCCATTCAACTTCCAAAATCAGAAGGTAAGTGCAGAATTATGGAAATAATTGATGGGTCCCTTTTCACCAGGGAAAGAATTTTAACGATTGACCGCAAATCACTTTCCGAGCCAAAGCCTGATGTTTTAAAATTGGTATACATAAACCGTTTCCAGAATAGGTTACCCTCTGTTGCAATCCTTAGGAATTTTGGTCTCCAACGAGGAGGAATTATTTCCAGTATTGCGCATGACAGTCATAATATCCTTGTAACCGGCACTAGCGATACTATCCTTATTGAATTAATCGACTGGATAAATCATCACCAGGGAGGTATGGCTGTGCATGATGGGAATGTTATCACCGGACTGGAATTGCCGGTAGCAGGAATTATGTCTGACAAAGGGTTTGATTTTGTTCGTGATAAATTTGAAAGAATGAATGGCATATTAGCGAAGATGGGTTCAGAAATTAGTTCTCCTTTTTTAAGCCTTTCCTTTTTATCCCTTCTCGTAATCCCGAATCTTAAGCTATCTGACCAGGGACTTTTCGATGTGAAAAGCTTTAACTTTACCTCCTTATTTATCGATTGACTTTTTGACATCTATGGCATGAAGGATTTTGATCTCAAAAATATTGTCCGTGAGCTTCCGGATAAACCCGGGGTATACCAGTTTCTGGATTCATCCGGTTCCATTATTTATATAGGTAAGGCAAAATCCATCAAAAAAAGAGTTTCATCCTATTTCAATAAACAACAATTCGAGAATGCCAAGCTAAAAATTCTGGTTAAGAAGATCAGGGGAATAAGGCACTTTGTTGTAAATACGGAAGCGGATGCTTTTCTTCTGGAAAACAATCTGATTAAAAAGCATCAGCCCAGATACAATATCAATTTAAAGGATGATAAAACCTTTCCATGGATCTGTGTTAAGAATGAACCGTTCCCAAGAGTATTTTCAACCCGGAAGCTTATCAACGATGGATCCAGATACTATGGTCCATATACTTCTGCAGGAACTGTCCGGACTTTGCTTCATCTTATTCGGGAACTTTATCCATTGCGAACCTGCAAGCTGAATTTGACCAGAGAGAATATTGCGAAGGGAAAATTTAAAGTATGCCTGGAATATCATTTAGGTAATTGCCACGGACCATGTGAAGGTTTGCAATCAAAAGAAAGCTATGATAATTCCGTAAAACAAATCCATAATATTCTTAAAGGAAATCTTGGAGATGTGATCAGGTATATGAAAGAACTGATGCTGGAGTACTCAAAAAAGTATCAGTTTGAGGAAGCAGAAGCTATGAAAAAGAAGATAGAAGCGCTTGAGAATTTCCAAATGAAATCTACGGTAGTTAATCCGTCCATTCATGATGTGGAAGTTTATAGCATAAAATCGAACGATACATTCGCTGTAGTTAACTTTCTTAAGGTTAATAATGGAGCCATTGTTCAGGCCCATAATGTTGAGGTAAGTAAAAAATTGAATGAAACCCCCGAAGATTTATTGGCTTATTCGGTGTTTGATCTGAGAGAAAGAATGCATTCCGAATCCCCTGAAATTATTCTCCCTATGAAACTTGCTGAACTTCCGGATTCGGTAAAGCAGACCATCCCCAGAATCGGAGATAAGAAAAAACTTTTAGAACTCTCATCCAGAAATGCAACTTTCTTTTACCTGGAAAGGAAGAAACAAAAAACTAATTCCAGTCCGCTTAAATCCCGGGAAAGAATATTAAAAACACTTAAAGAGGACCTTAGGATGACTAAGCTCCCATCCTACATTGAGTGTTTTGACAATTCCAATATCCAGGGATCGGATCCTGTAGCCGCATGTGTGGTATTTCGTGATTTGAAACCAAGCAAAAAAGATTACCGGCATTACAATATAAAAACCGTGGAAGGCCCCGACGATTTTGCTTCCATGTTCGAAGTTGTCCGAAGAAGATATGCAAGATTATTGGATGAAAATCAAAAGTTGCCTGAGTTAATAGTCATTGACGGGGGAAAAGGTCAATTGAATGCGGCTGTCAACGCTCTAAAAGATTTGAATGTCTATGAAGAACTTAGAATAATTGGAATTGCAAAAAAGTTGGAGGAAATATACTTTCCCGGGGATCCTGTTCCCTTGTATATTGATAAGAATTCAGAATCCCTAAAGATTATTCAACATTTGAGAAATGAAGCGCATCGGTTTGGTATTTCTTTTCACAGACAAAAGCGATCCTTAAATATGATTAAATCAAGATTGGAAGAAATTGAAGGAATAGGATCCTCCTCCGTTGAAAAACTTATTAAATCTTTTGGTTCGGTAGAAAAAATTAAAAAATTGGACTATAAAGAATTAGAGGAAGTACTGGGTCCGTCAAAAGCGAAGAAAGTATTCGAAGAACTTAAAGATGAAAATCAAGGGATTTAAAGTCATTAACTTTGTTTTAAAGATTGGAATCCGGGGTATCTTAACGAGTTCTGAGAACAGTGAAATTAACCAACTCCTTAAGCGCTTCCCTGGAATCATTTTCTGGACAAGCATCTAAGATAGAAATTGCAGCATCCCGGTATTCCAGCATTCTATCCTTTGCATACTCGAATCCACCGTATTTTTCAATAAAATGATAGATCCTTGAAAGATTGTCCGAATTCTTATTTTCGCGGCGAATCATTTGGCGAATTTTGGATCTTTCTGATCCTGAAGCCTGGTTCAATGCATAGATCAAAGGCAGGGTCATCTTTTTCTCTTTTATATCATTGCCAGTTGGTTTGCCAATGGAACCGTTTTTCTGATAATCAAATAGATCATCCTTTATCTGAAATGCAATGCCCACATTGAGACCAAACTCTTTCATCCTTGCAATCAATTCCTTATCCTGCACCACTGCACGAGCTCCGGTTGCTGTACATGCAGCAATTAGAGCCGCCGTTTTCTTGCGGATCACCTCAAAATACTCATCCATGGTAATATCAAGCTTGCGGGATTTGCGAAGCTGAAGAAGTTCTCCTTCACTCATGTCTCTAACAGCTTCAGAGACCAGTTCCAGCATATCATATTCCTTCCTCTCCACCGATACCAAAAGTCCCTTGGCTAAAAGAAAGTCACCAACCAATACGGCAATTTTGGATTTCCACAAAGCATTCAGGGAGAAGAATCCACGACGTTCATAGGATTCGTCAACCACATCGTCATGGACCAGCGATGCGGTGTGAAGCAGCTCAATTAAAGTAGCTGCAGTATAAGTGCTCTCTTTGATACCTCCCAACATAGAAGAGGTGAGAAGTACAAAGGTGGGCCGGATCTGCTTTCCTTTTCGCCTGAGAATATAACGGGTAATAATATCCAGAACTCTGATGTTACTGCGTATGGAAGAACGAAAATGCTTTTCGAACTCCTTGATCTCTGCCGCAATCGGTTTCCGGATTCTCTCTAAATCGTTCATTACTGAAATTTGCCCTAAAGGTAATATTCATTTTCCAAATTTTAGGGATGCTGTTTATAAACAGACATGATTCAGGAATGTTCAGAAGATAATCTCCACAGAATAATAGAATATATATTCAAAAAAATGATCAATATCATAATGTAACAATAATATATTTATATATTTGTATTTGTTGATAATCATTAGTGTAGGTATTTGGACCTGAATAAATCCGAAGTCCCTTGGTATGTTTTAAATGAAGGTATTATATGTATTTGATAATGAGTATGTTAAAATTTCTTCTGATATTTTACTTAATGATAAGAAGTGTTTGGTAGTGGATGTAACAGGCTATTTTTAAGATTTAATATCAGCAATAGTTCGTTAAAGTTTTAAGCGGCCATAGTGCCGTATAATATAAGTTCCTTGACATAGTTCTGATTTTTGATAGAGTGTGGGCAAATACCGAACACGTCAAAAAATCGATTAAGCATTAATAAGTTGTGGTTCATGGTTTTAATATCAGCCATCGAGAATGCACCTCTTTGTTCCTTGGGGATGTTCAACCAGTGGACTGCCTTGGCAATGTTGATCGAAGTAAGGGATGCAT